>JBBWWE010000194.1:0-5206 GCA_050256595.1 Planctomycetota bacterium | reverse complement strand
CTTCCGCATGCAAACTTCAGTTCCCCAGGTGATGGACATCTCTCACGAGAAACCCAGCACTCTCGCCGACTACGGTGCTGAACCCGGAACCAGTTCTTTCGCCAATAACTGCCTGCTGGCACGCCGTCTCATCGAACAGGACGTGCGGTTCGTGCAACTATTCGACTGGGGGTGGGATACCCACGGAACCGCTCCCCACGATGACATCATCACCCAACTGCCGAAGAAGTGTGCCGAGACAGACCGACCGGTCGCAGCACTGATCAAGGATCTCAAGCAAAGAGGACTGCTCGATGACACCCTGGTCATCTGGACCGGAGAGTTCGGACGAACTGCCATGAACGAGGAGCGTAACGGCTCCAAATACCTGGGAAGAGATCATCATCCTGACTGCTACTCGATGTGGATGGCCGGCGGCGGGGTCAAGAAGGGGTATGTTCACGGTGAAACCGATCAACTCGGATACCGCATCAGCAAGGACCCGGTGGGTGTCCATGATCTGCAGGCAACCATCCTTCACCTGATGGGCATCGATCACTTACAACTGACCTATCCCTACCAGGGCAGGGATTTTCGCCTCACCGATGTACATGGGAAGTTGGTCCCTGCGATCATCGCGTAGCGATGAGCAGCTAGAGGCCCAGGATCCAGCAACTCTCGATCAGCGATTCAACCACCGCCGGAGTCGGAAGCGGATAGGGCGCCCCGGGAGGAGGCCCTCCCTGGAACAGATAGTAGAGAGTGCTGATCGGATCGTCGATCGCGATGATTTCATCCCCGCCGAAATCACATGCTTCGATGCACCCGGGCACATCGCCGGAGGTGAATAGATAATCGAGAGCCATCACCGCATCGGCCATGTCGAGAGTTCCGCTGGAGTTGCAATCACCACGCAAGAAGCAGTGCCCGTAACCCTCCACCTCGAACGCTCCGATGTCGCGCCTGAAACCGAGTGGTCGCAGCGTTCCATCGATATCCACAGCCGGCAAATCGGCAGGTAAACTGGTTCCCTCATCGATGGCTGCCGAGCAACTACCGAGAGATCCATCACGATTGAGGTCCGCATCCATCACCAGTACCAGCGGATGCTCGATACCAGATTCTTGCAAGACAACATGATCAAAACTGAATCCCGATTGAGAGTCCTCGTACACGCCGGCAGCCTCGCCAGCCTCGTTGTCATACACAACTGTGTTGATCAATACGGGCTCGGATAGATTTTCCGCGGAGATTCCTCCACCACTTCCGGCGGTGGTATTGCCGGCGATGGTGCAATGAACAAAACGTGGGGCAACACCCTCGATACATGCGATCCCGCCACCGGCGACACCAGCATCGTTGTTCTGGATGAGGCAGTTCTCCAGCAGGGGATCGGCCAGGATTCTCACCAGAACCCCACCGCCTTTGAGACCTGCGCTATTGCCGAGAATCCGATTGCGGCGATAGTTCGAGAAAGTCTCGAAGGAATAGAGACCACCGCCGTACTCGGTCGCCGAGTTGCCCTCGAGCAGACAACCTTCGACGTTGGCAACACAAAAGTGCGTAACCGCCAGGCCGCCGCCGAGACGAGAACTGTTTCCGATGAACTGGGTATCTGTCAGATCCGCATCCGAGAACTCATCGATGACCCCACCACCTCCTGCATCGACAGCAGTGTTGTTCTCGACAACGGAATCGCTGATGATCGCCGTTGATTCCGTGATGAAAAAGCCACCTCCGGATTCGGCGCTGTTGGAGACAAAATCGCAGCCGGTCATCGACACCCACGAGAAATCGGCTGCAACACCACCACCCCAACCGTAGGACTCATTCTCGGCAAAGAAGCAATCGGAGATGGTGCTATTGCCTCCCTTGAGTGAGATTCCACCGCCCTGGTTGGCAAAGTTGTCGAGGAAAATGCAATCAAAGATGGTCAGAGAAGAATCCTCGGCATGAACTCCTCCCCCTCGACTGGCACTATTTTGTGTGAAGATACAGTTATCGATGGTCGGATTGCCCGCGGTAACAAGAACCGCCCCTCCACACAACGCCAGCGGAAGCCCGCAAGTGGTGCCGTAGCCATTTTGAATCGTGAATCCCGAGAGTCGTGCCCCGGTGCCGACCGAATCCATCAGCACGACACTATCGAGAATCCCGTTTCCATCGAGGAACGTCACTTCCGCACCCTGTTCGCTGATCAACTCGACCTCTTTACCGAGGAACTCGATGGGCCCCGGATAGGTTCCTGCGGCAACCAGGATGCGATCGCCATTATTCGCGGCATCCATGGCCGCCCCGATGGTTGGATAGATGGAGGGAACCAGACGGTCGGTTGCCGAGGCGAACCCCATGCCCAGTCCGATGAAACCGAGCACCAGAACCGGGATTAGAATGCGGCGATTCATCGCCAACTCCTCAGGGACAAACCGGGCAGGCAGGCGAAGCCACGATGCAATCGAGATCATCCAGATCCGGGAAACTCTCCAGCCCACAATCCGGGAACGGATAGGGAGGAGCGACACCGATTCCGAATACATAGAAGACCAGGTACACCGTATCAGTGATGTTCACCAGGCCATCGTTATCTGCATCGGAAGCATCGGGACAAGGTAGCGCTTGGCCATTGATGAACAAATAGTTCAATAGATAGATGGGATCCCCGACATCGACGATTCCATCGTTGTTGACGTCACCGCGAATGAACAATGCATATGCCGGAACACAGATCTGGCCATCGTTGAATTCAACCGGCGTGATCGACTCGTTCTCGATCACCACCTTGTTGGAAAGCGATACGTTGCCATTTCCGTTGATGTTGTCGCAGAACTGAACCGGATAGCACTGAAAACACTCCACATCCTCGGGAGCAAAAAACTCGAAGCGTCCGATCTCTTGCGGAAGATAGGTCGGTGGAGCTGTCTGGCCTGCAAACGGCGGTAGAAAATCCAGCAGGATTCCTATGACCATTTCCCGGCCATCGCCGTCGAGTTCATCATTGTCGAACTGGGCATTCACATATTCTGCCCCCACCACTTCGAGCACGGTCCCCTCGATGGTGAAGGTCCCCGGAACCGCCATCAGTGGGCCCTCGAAACAGGCGGTGATGGTGAATCCCTGTAAATTGCTGGAGGGGTCGCTGTAGAAGAAGGAATAGGGCGCCACACCGCCGGGCTGGATGCGCACCGTGGGGTCGTTGTAGGCGGTACCCTCCGCTTTTCCGCCGAACAATACGGTATCGTCGGCAGCGAGCGTGATTCCCGACCCAACCAGAGCCACAACCAGCCCTGGTATCAGTAGATACAACTTCATGGTGCTCACTCCTCACTCCCCGACCCATTCCCCATAAATCCGGATCGCGCGGTCTTCAGGACATAAGTCCGCAGAATATCTCAATAATCTATGATATTAACTGCCTTACCGGTCGTTCCGCAATATACAGAAGCAAAGAAATATCATTATCGGCAGCAAAACCGTCAGAAACGTCTCATTTACAATGAGAACACCCCTGGCGCACGGGAATCTGGATCTCCCGGAATGAGGCAGCGATGGCGTCAATCAGCAATAATCGGCCTCTCAACACCTCTCCCTTGCCGAGGAGTAGTTTGATCGTCTCACTGGCCTGGATGGTGCCCACGATGCCCGGAATCACTCCGAGAACTCCGGCTTCGGCGCAACTGGCACAACTTCCCTCCGGCGGAACCACCGGATGAAGACAGCGTAGACAAGGTCCCGAGTGAGCGGGATCGAAGACCGTCACCTGGCCTTCAAAGCGATATACACTGCCATGTACTGTCGGGACTCCCTGTTTGACACAAGCATCGTTGATCAAAAATCTTGTATTGAAATTGTCAGCGCCATCGAGAACGACATCGTGGGCCGCGACCAGATCGTCGACGTTGGAGGCGACCACCCGCTCGGCGATCGCCTCGATTTCGATACCCGGATTGAGGGCCTTGAGGGTGCGGGCAGCAGCAATCGCCTTCGATTCACCGATCTCGCTGGTGCGGTAAAGCACCTGCCGCTGGAGATTCGAGGCCTCGACCACGTCATCATCCGCGATGGTGATCTTGCCGACACCGGCAGCGGCGAGATAGAGCCCTGCCGGAGAACCAAGGCCACCACCACCGACCAGCAACACGCTACCGGCCAGCAGCCTCTCTTGCCCCTCGACCCCGACCTCCGGAATCGTCAGATGGCGGGCGTACCGGATCCTCTCTGCAGCATCGAGGCGACCGCCCTCGATCCCCGCCAGTAGCGGTAACTCGGCAGCAGACCACGCCTCGACCCCCCCACGAAGCGATGTACTACGGTCCCAGCCCTGCTCCCTGAGCCAACATACTGCCTCAGCGGAGCGAATCCCCTTCTGGCAGTAGATCACCAGCGGAAGATCCTTATCGAACAACTGGGAGGCTTCTGCCGGCAACCGTGCCAGCGGAAGGTGATGGGCACCGGGCAAGATCCCGGTGACCAGTTCCGAAGTTTCTCGGACATCGACCACACGGGGAGCCGCTTCTGCTGCGAGCCACCCGGCGACCTGGTCATGGTCCACTTCGATCGGCATCGGATCGGGCAGATTCAGATGCATCGACACCCCTTCCAGCGTCTTGCCCGGGTCCCGTGAGGGCCTTCTCGTTTCCGTCTCGAACACCCGAGTCCCATCGGTCTACACCGAGAGGGCGTCACCGGGAAGAGGCAGTCCCGACTAGATGGTGCGAAAACCTCCCGAATACGGGAGAATCGGAGGTGTCCAGCCCCATCGATCGGAGGATTGTGGACCCTGAACGGATGCTGACCGGAGATCACGTCCCTACCGAGGCTGCTGCCTGCATCGCAGACCGGGCTCGGGATGCGGCAATCATCGGTGAAACCGAGCACCACGAACTGATCTCCTGCTTCTCCAGCATCCCTTCCCACGATGGATCCGGTCTCGACTCATGTGATGCAGAACGATTCGTCAGAACCACCCTGCAACTGGTCGAGTTGTGTCTCAGTGAGGACTCCCCTCAGCGTAAGGGATTCGTCAATCCAATCCTGTGCGAGGAACTGGAAAAACTCAGGAAGGCCGAGGGTGGCAAGGACTGGCAACTGGGTACCGTCACCGAGCTGGGACGAAAGGGAAGCGACCGTCGTTACACCTTTGGCCAGGTAAAAGAAAATCCAGATGACCCTGAGGATCCATCTTTTTTCGGTGGCGCCTGGATGGCCAACTGTGATGGAGTGGAGAAGA
>JBBWWE010000193.1:0-3297 GCA_050256595.1 Planctomycetota bacterium | reverse complement strand
GTCGACTCCTCCGGACAGAGCCACCGCCACCGGACGATGCCGGCGCAGCCACTCGCCTAGAACTTCGATGGCATCCGGATCAGGAAGATTCGGATCGGGGAGAACTTCAAGAGAAGTTCTCCCCGAACGATCAGAGTGTTTAGATGTCGTAATAAAGTGCAAACTCGAAGGGATGGGGGCGAAGCCGAAGTTCGTCCACTTCCCTCTCCTGCTTGTAGTCGATCCAGGTACGGATCAAATCGGCCGAGAAAACATCCCCCGCCAGAAGGAACTCGTGGTCAATCTCCAGAGCCTTGAGCGCTTCATCGAGGGTACCCGGGGTGCTTGGCACGCCTTCGAGCTGCTCGGCTGGAAGATCATAGAGATCCTTGTCGAACGGAGCTCCCGGATCGATCTTGTTCTTGATCCCGTCCACTGCAGCCATCATCAGGGCGGAGAATGCGAGATACGGGTTACAAGAGGGATCGGGGCAGCGGAACTCGAAGCGACGTGCACTGGCATTGGCAACAGCCACCGGAATCCGTACAGCTGCGGAACGGTTGCGTGAAGAGTAGGCCAGACGCGTCGGGGCTTCGAAGCCGGGCACAAGTCTCTTGTAGGAATTGGTGGTCGGATTGGTCAGAGCGACCAGCGCCGGGGCATGATGGAGAATTCCACCGATGGCATGGAGTGCCATCTCGCTCATCCCGGCATAGCCATCTCCGGCGAACTGATTGATGCCATCCTTCCAGATCGACAGGTGAACGTGCATTCCGCTACCGTTGTCGTTCCAGACCGGCTTCGGCATGAAGGTGACCGTCTTGCCGTACTGAAGTGCGGTGTTCTTGACGATGTACTTGTAGCTCATCAGTTGATCAGCGGCACGCTTCAATGAGGTGTACTTGATGTCGATCTCCGCTTGTCCCGCAGTCGCGACCTCATGGTGCTGGCACTCGATTTCCAGACCACAAGCGATGAGATTGTGCATCATCTCGTTGCGCAGATCGTGATGCTTGTCGGTGGGAGGAACCGGGAAGTAACCTTCCTTGTACCTTGGCTTGTAACCGAGGTTGGGGCCTTCATCTTTTCCAGTATTCCAGCGCCCCTCGATACTATCGACAAAGTAGTACCCGGAGTGTTCGTTCTGATCGAAACGGATGTCATCGAAGATGAAGAACTCCGCCTCGGGTCCACAATAACAAGTATCACCGATCCCTGAGTTAAGAAGGAACTCCTCCGCCTTGCGTGCAATATTTCGGGGATCTCGCAAGTAAGGTTCGTGGGTAATCGGATCCTTGATATCGCAGATAAGAACGACCGTCTTCATCTTCGGGAACGGATCTATCCAGGCAGTGGTCGGATCGGGAACGATCAGCATGTCGCTTTCCTGGATCCCCTTCCATCCACGCATGCTGGAACCGTCGAATCCGAGGCCATCGGTAAAAACACTCTCGTCGAGAATGGCAGCCGGAATCGTGAAATGCTGCCAGAGCCCGGGGAGATCCATGAATCGAAAATCCACCGCCTCCACTCCATTGGTACGGATCAGTTCCATGACCTCCTTGATGGCCACCCCTACTCCCTCCACCGGTACCGAAGAACCGGTCTTGCTAACCACAGTTCCCATGCCTTACCCCCCTATTACCGTGCTCTCGAAATAACACGAGATGATGTAATTCCGCGCGGTTTCAGATCGCTTCTGATCCCGTCTCCCCAGTCCTTATTCTCAATGCATCCGAAAGGAAACCAACGTGGGTCTCGATTTCATGACCTTCCGATCGCAAAACCTCTAGCACCTGTTTCGTCGGTTCCAGAAAACTCTCATTCACTGCGACTTCTACCCGAAGCGCATGGTCGCCTGTTGGACCTTCCGATTCCGGGGTGAGTACTTCGACTTCCCCGACCGTGAATCGTACGATCCCCTGTTCTGCAAATCGGTCCTTGAGGAGATCTAACAAATCGGCCCGGATGATGACAACAACCCAGTACACAAACCTGTCCTTCACTCTTCTTCAGGCCGCCGGGTCAGGAGGATCTCGACCCCCTCTTCCACCGAAAGCCCATCATGAACGATGCGGTACACCGTTTCGGCGATGGGCATGTCGACCTTTCGCCTTGCACAAAGTTCATGCACCGCATGGCAAGTCGGTATTCCTTCGGCCACCTGCTCCATCGACTCGAGTACGGAACCGACTTTTTCGCCGGAACCCAACCTGAAACCGACTGCACGATTTCGCGAATGCTCACTGAAACAGGTGACGACAAGGTCACCAATTCCCGCAAGTCCCGAAAAGGTCTCACGCTCACCACCTAGCACAGTACCCAATCGTGAGATCTCCGCGGTACCACGCGTCACAAGTGCCGCAACGGTGTTGTCACCGAATCCTCGACCGATTGCAATGCCACACCCGAGAGCAACCACATTTTTCAGCGCCCCGGCCCATTCCACTCCGACCCGGTCGCAGCTGCGATAGATGCGGAAGGGAGCCGTCCCGAGCGCCTCCTGGATGAACCGCGTTCGCTGCTGATCGGGGTGGGCCACCACCACCGCCGTGGGAAGATCCCGCAGCACCTCCTCGGCATGGCTGGGTCCGGAAATCACGGCAGGCTCTTCCGTTACGCCACAATCGGTGAGAATCCCGCTGGGCAACTGGAGCGTCTTGCGCTCCAGACCCTTGGAAGCCGAGACCCACATCGCGTCCCTCGGAAGTTCGGCCCCGGGACCCTCGAGGTAACTTCTCAACATCTGGGTCGGCACTGCACAGATGACAAGATCTGTGGCACCGATCGGCTCGTGCCCGGCGACCGAGACGTCAAATCCAGCCCCCAGCGACTGGCCAGGGAGCAATCCATGCTGGCCACGGGCCAGTTCGTCGGCCCGCTCCCGGCTGCGGCAGTGGATCGTGACCTCGGCCCCGGCCTGACGAGCGACGTGAGCCAGGGCCGTTCCCCAGGTGCCCGATCCGGCGATCAGAACTCTCATCGCGGACTCTCCTCTCGCCTAGCCTGGCAGTACTCGCGAATATTGGAATGGTGCCGAACAATCACCAGACAGGATAGAGCCAGTAATACCCATCCGAGCACCGTGGCCGTGGTGCTATTAGCGGTCATCGACCAGCCGGCGACCTGATCACTGAACACAAGCAGGGTTACCGAGATCAACACGCCGGTCGCCGCAGCCACCACCGAGGCGATTCCGACACTATCACTGATGATCCTGGCAAGCCCCCACGAGACCAACATCGTCACGGCAATCCACGGCTCCAGCACCAGCAGCACTCCTCCGGTGGTCGCCACACCTTTTCCTCCCCGCCCGCG
>JBBWWE010000192.1:0-2126 GCA_050256595.1 Planctomycetota bacterium | reverse complement strand
TCGAGAACGCTGCGGCAGTCGGGTAACTCTCCCAGCACTCTCTCGATGGCAGGAATCAGGATCCGTTTGGACCCGAGATACTTGATCAATAGATGTCGATCCTCCCACAAGTAAGAAACGGTCCAGAGCGGCGACAAATTTGGCAGATCCTGCGTGCCAGGTCAGGTATATTTAAGTTGGGTCAATTATTGTGTACTTGGGGTCCACAGCCAAGCCCGCTATTTGCATAGTTTTGTGGGAGGCTCATGGCAGCCAGCAAATGTGAATCTGCTCGCAATATCAACTCTCAGGTGAAGGTTAGGCAAGGGCTGTGGCTCCTTGTTCTGGCCTTGATCTCGGTGTTGGGGATAACATCCCGGATCCAGGGGCAATGCCTTCCCACCTCGTGGGTGATCACCGGTACCGTCATGAATGCCGCTGGTGCGCCAGTTGCCGGAGTCGACATCGATATCCTGGATCCATTCACCGGAGTCGCTCTGATTCTTAGCCAGGATTTCACTGTGGCAGATGGCAGTTTCACCACTGTGATCTGTGAGGTGGCTCCACCAGGCTTTTATGACATCCATTTCCAGACTGCACGTTCGATGCCGTATTTCGATCTGGTGGTCCAGTCGGTGAATCTGACCGGAAATACCGATCTCGGAACCGTGGTTCTCGAAGATGCGAGCATCGTCTCGGGTCGGGTGATCGGAGATTCAGGAGATCCCCTGTCGGCAGTGGATCTTGACTTCTTCGATCCCATCAGCGGGCAGCAATCGGTTTTCTCCGGTGACTTCACTGACGACGACGGACTCTATTCGATAAAGGTCTTCGCCGATTTCTGGGACATCCGTTTCACCCAGGGATCAGGCACAAGTCCGATTCCTCTGGTTCCCCTTCTTCTTTCTGACGTTGCTGTATTTGATGTTGTCGATCTTGGAGATGCGGTGTTACGGGATGGCCACGAACTCACAGGTACCATCGAGGACACTTCCGGAGCTCCCGTGGTGGGGTCCGACATCGATGTCATGGATCCGATCACCGGTGAGAAATTCTTGACACCCGGTGACAATACTGATGGCTCGGGTGCATTCCAGGTGCTGGTCCCCGCAGGTTCCTGGGAACTGGAAGTGGACCCACCACAAGGGTCATCTCTGGTCGCTTCATTGAGCAACATCACGGTTCCCATTGGTGGTGTTGATATCGGTGTCTTGATATTGCCCGAGGGATTCACGGTCATAGGTACCGTGGTGGATACCAGCGGAGATATTATCCCCGATACCGACCTCGATTTCTTCATTTCTGCCACCGGGATCGAGATTCCAACGGCCCATGACAATGCCAATAGTTCTGGAGTTTTTTCGGTGCAGGTGGAGCCGAATACCTATGACATTGCGTTCCGCCCCAAATTTATCAGTGGGGCTGCGGCGCTGGTGATCGAGTCGATCGATGTATTCGGTGGCACCGATATCGGAGTGATCACCTTGCCGGACGGGTATGCACTGACGGGAACCGTGGTTGCGGGAGCAGTACCGGTTGCTGATGTAGAGATCACTCTCAATGACAGTTCCACGGGAGATGCCATCTACGTATTTGGCAACGACACCGATGGCCTGGGTGCATTTTCAATGCGTCAGGTTCCGGGGATCTATGATCTGACGGCAACCCCTCTCGCCAGTACCGGGTATCCGACCAGAGTCCTCGCCGGGTTAGTACTCGATTCCGACATCAACATCCCCATCGACCTGCTCGGTGGCGCACCGCCCAGTCCTCCCGATCCCATCGTGAGTTTCGAGTGTGTTGCCAGTTCGGGATTCGTTCTACTCTCCTGGATTCTCGGGGATGTGGACTACGATTTGATCCAGATTGAACGCGATGGAGTATTTCTCACCAACCTGCCGGGCAGCGCTACCTCTTTCGATGATCAGTTTGCTCCACAAGACCAGTTGCAATACACAGTGATTGCGATCCGGGATGCTCTGACCAGCGCTCCCAGTACCTGTTCAGTCGACAATTCACCTCCACCGTCTTCGCCGCCGCTACCCGTTTCGAATCTCAATTGCACTGAAAACCTTCCTGGAGTCGATCTCGGATGGCAACTGGGCGAACCGGATTACGATGCCATCGAGGTTCACTTCGATAGCGTT
>JBBWWE010000191.1:0-4731 GCA_050256595.1 Planctomycetota bacterium | reverse complement strand
CGAGTCGAATCCCAGCGTAGAACCGGTTTCTGTGGCGCCCCATCGACCCAGCGTCTTCGATCCCCACCCCAGAAGGAAAACTGCAGATAGAGGATTCCATCAGCGATCGGCCGACAGCGCAGCGGAGCGCCATCGACATCGGGGGCCAGATTGACGTCTTCGAAGAGCGACCCCTCGCCCCCGATAGGGCTCTTGAAGCCCCTCCAGAGAGTTTCTGTGCCAATTCCCGGACCGAACAGGTATGCCACTTCGGCCAGCCCCCCAGGGGCCCTCAGGATCCCCAGTCGCGCTTCCATGGCGTCATTCCGATAATCGATGTCGGCCAGCCCACCGGTCAGTGATCCGGCAATTCGGGTCACCGGGTTTCGCGTCTCGTCATCGAGGGCCCGCACCAGGCGCAATCGCGGTCGACCAAAAGCGTCACGATCACACAGAAGCAACACATCGACCAGACCCCCACCGGGTCCTGGATCTGATTGCGAAAAGAGTGCTCGTAAATCATCGGAGATCGCACCGAGGATCGCGCCGGAACGCTCGTAGCCTTCACGTCGCGCCTCGCCGATCTGCCAGGTCGAGATACCGTCGCGAAGGAACATGACGAGACTGCTCCCCAGCATCACGAAGATACCGAGAGCAACCATAATCTCGATCAGAGTCATCCCCTGCTGCCTATGCATCAATAAGGGATCTCCTCGCGACGTAACACCCTCCACTCCTTGCGGTGCTCGATGTTGAGATTTCGCAACACCGGAAGATGTTTCCATTCGTCATTCCACATATCGTTTCCAAGTAGCCCATATGCTCCGGGTCTGTGACGGTAATAGATCCTGATTTCCAGAGCATCGCTGAGGCGATCGATATGGTTGATCGCCTCTGGATCATCGAATTGGTACAGGCCTCCTGGTTGGTTGGTCGGTTCTGAATCCCAACCAGGGGCTCCATCGAAGCGAGCCAGCACTCGCACCGTACCCATCGTTCTGCGATTAAGAGCTTCTTCGACCTCCCACCCGATTCGATCCCACATGGTGCCGGGCATCGTCCAGGCCCGTTCGAGATACTGAAGGTCCTTCGATTCCACCAGCGGCTGATAATGGTCATGATGTCTGGCGACCAGTTCTATTGCCGGCGTATCGACGGAGTGCTGGCGAAATTCGGTGCCAAACCTGCCACGGAAGATCCCTCGACCGGACCGGTCATCCCTGTACAGGCCGAAGGCGGAGCCCTCTGGACCGGTATGGGCGATGATCTCATCCGATGTGGCAGGGTTACCATCATCGATCAGCAAATAACCTTCGGTACGTGGGAATCCAGACGGATTCCCGAGCGTGTTGATCGCATTCTCGGTCACACCTCCGGCCAGACGCACGATCGGGATCGCCGGGATCGGTAACAGCGCGTTGAAGCCGAGCGTGTTACTCATGCGCTCGGTCGAGAGCATTCCGCGCGTCACAATGTCAATATCCCGGGAAGGTAGTAGTCGTAGCCGGATGGTGTTGGTGATCACCTGGGTTTGCCCGGACGCATCCACGTTACTCCACTGATAGACGTAGCCGCCGACCGGAGTCCCGAGCTGACCACGAAGCACATTCCTGAGCACACCATTGGATGCCTGCTCGTAGAACAGAATCTCGCGGGTACTTCCCGTGATCACCTCGAGGAATCCACCATTGGGAGGCAACTGTCCGGTGCTATTGACTGAGATGGTGTTAACAACCTCGGTTCTGAGATCACGATTCGGGTCGTAGGGGAGAACAACACCGTCTGCCAGCGCATCCTCATCGAGGTACGGATCTCGGGGCAAGTTCTGAGTCAACTGCACGATGACATCCTGATCGACCGCTCCGGGGTCGAACGTGTAGTGCATCGCTTCTTCATCGACCAGCAGGATGCCCTCTCTTTTTCCCAGGCCGAAGGGTCTTGGATCAGCCCGTGAAAAGCTTCTGGCGAAACCTTCGGCGCTGGCAGTCGGAATCAAACGAGACCGAGCCAGCAAGCGCAGGCGATCGAGCCCTCCTCCAGGTTGTTCGGAATCGGAGGCGCTATAGGAGGTCTTGAGAACCTCGGCCCGAGTCGCGGGTGAAACATTGCCAGAAACGGGAACCGATTCCTTACGATAAGAACCGTTGCGAGTGATGGGGAACGCAAAGGTGTCTATATCGACCCCGTCGATGCGGCTGAAGCGAACCTCGTCGATGGTACCTGGAGCATCGATTCCGCCGCCAAGAACCGCCGGGGTGCCAAAGATGAGGTCTCCTGCAGTAGTGGCAGGCAAACCACCACTGGGAAATTTTCGTATCCTCGGATCCTGCACTGGCAAGTAGGTACCTTCCGGGGGAAACAGAAAACTGAGATAGACCCCGGTATCGGCCTCGCGAACCTTCCTGACTCTGAGCGGAAGAGTTTCTCGCAACCGCGTGGTCGGATCGCCATATCCATCACCGAGGATGATTTCGTCCATGAAACCGGCACCAGCGCCGACCGTCCGCACCACCTGCACCAGTTCCTGTCCGGCGAGATGCAGAACGACACCACTTTGATCCCAGCGCGGACGATTTCGCCGGAACGGATCCGACGTCCCGACATATCGATCGCCGGTATACCCGCGGAACGAATCGGCAAGATCTGGATCACAGATGAAGAACTTACCCTCGGCAAACTGGGTATAGCGAATCCACTCGACATCGAGCAGAACACCACCAGGAAGAACTCCAGGAGGACGGTCGATCTGCACCACTCCGGAGGGAGCGTAAACCTGATCAAGATTGGTGCCATCCGCCTCGATGGAGACACCGAACACCACCAGTCGCGTATCTCCGGGATTGGCACTGGTGCCGTCGGTGGCCTGCGAGTTTAGGAGAGCCCTTCCCATTCCCGTGAATCGATACAATCCAGGTACCGGTCCCGGCGTGATGCTCGAATACTTTGCAAACTCGGAAGCGACATGCTGCATGACACCGTTTTCGTTCCGGGTGTACTGACGGATCTTGATGTATCCGTGAGCGGGAAACCCCAGTTCGAACGGATGGCTACCCTGAGTCTGGACCAGCAATGAGAAGGAAGATGGCCCGAAGGGCTCCAGTTCCAGAGTACTGACGAGGCCCGGTATCGCGAAACCCGCATCGGTACTGGCCCTGGCATATGTGGCAGGGCCCAGCTCGATGGCACCATTTGCGGCGTTGAATGCACGAATCTGCATCGTCGGGGTCATATCCAGAGCCAGTGAGGCACCCCCCGGACCGATGATGATGCGGTTGCCAGAATCGGCGACCCCGAGGCGCTCATCGGAGTTGGCCAGCGGTAGCGAGTAGCCGAGCAACCGCACCGGAGTATCGGCAGCATGCTGTGAACGGACCGTGGCTCGGGCACCACGCCCGATCGGAGGCTGACCATTGGGACCCGGAGGACGCACGATGAAAGAGGCCCCCTCCTTGCCGACATAATCGATCGCCTCGGCGCCGACCAGCAGCGTTCCGGTGGGAGGGAATCGAGCTGCCATATCTGCATCGGCGACACGCACACGATTTCCGGTCATCGATAATCCGCCAGCGAGACGAGTCAGCCAGGATTGCCGGCCGACCGGTCTCCGGTCGATCAACAGCACCAGATCCCCGGGTTTGGTCGAACGCCAGCCGGTGGTGATGTGATACCAGGTGTCATCGGCAAAGGTGGTCGGATTGACAAGATATCGCACCTCCGCAGCCGGCAAGACATCGTTATTCCAGGCCAGCGCTGAACCGGTGTCATCGAAGACCTGCAGGACCAGTTCCTGTGTTTCGCCTTCGAAGAAAAACCGAACCCGATCCCGGTAAGGCTCCCCGGTTGAACCGATGGAATCAAAGATGATTCGATTGCCACTACGCGATCCCCAGCGAGGGCGGTACCAGAAATCGATCATCGAAGGAACAGTCGTCAATGCTCCGATTGTTTCTGCTTGCCCCGGAACTGTGCCGACACCGGGATCCTGACCAGGGGGACCTCCCCCAGGAGTCACCTCGACGCCCCCGGGGCCAACCACAACGGTGACGCCGCCGCCGTCGGATTGGGGGCCCCTGCCCTGCTCGGGTTGATTGGTAATCAGAACGGATCTTTTCCAGGGTCCGTCTTCCAGTTCGTGGCCTTCGATCGTCTCGCTGAAGTGTTCCACCTCGAATAATCCCAGTGAACCAAAACCGTAACTTCCGGTGATCATCTCGCTCGAGATGGTGGTGCCTCGAAGAGTCCCCTCATCGAGTGATGGGCCGGTGAAGCGGCGGCGATTCAAGGGCACCGGTCCACTGATCATCAGATTCGATGCACGACCCGGTACGAAAGTACTGTTGAAGCGGGAGAAGGGTCCGCGACCGACATTTCTGGTCGAATAAAGGGAAGCCCAATCTGCCTGGGTTTCAAGTCTAAGGAAGAGAGGATCTGGAGGCGCGACTTCGATGATCTCTCGCAAACGTACCGTCGATTCCGGATATCCGGCGGGATTTCTGAAAACACCTTGCGATTCCACCGTGTAGATGTCGGAGGTTGCAAAACAGAAACCTGTGGTCGAGATCGACAGTCTCGGATGATTGGGATTGAGCGCATTGAGCAAGATGGCAGAGGTGTCTTGACCATCGAGATGGCCACCAGATTGCGCCGACTCGACAATCACCCTGAACGCCTCATAACCTTCGATCGGCATCGCTTCCATCAGCAGATTTGTCACTTCTCGGGCTTCCTTGACGGTGACTGCATTGAACCTCT
>JBBWWE010000190.1:0-4899 GCA_050256595.1 Planctomycetota bacterium | reverse complement strand
GTCGGTCTTGACTGTGGACGTACCGTCGGTCTTGACTGCGGACGCACCTGAGGAGTCGAGGGGCGTACCGTCGGTCTCGACTGCGGGCGCACCGTCGGTCTCGACTGCGGGCGTA
Organism: Planctomycetota bacterium; assembly: GCA_050256595.1. Lineage (GTDB taxonomy): Bacteria > Planctomycetota > UBA8108 > UBA1146 > UBA1146 > UBA1146. The sequence continues at coordinate 4,784 of JBBWWE010000190.1, read as the reverse complement.
CCGTTGGTCTTGACTGTGGACGCACCGTTGGCCTTGACTGGGGTCTTACTTGCGAAGTCGCTGGGCGGATCGACGTTCCTCGCGAAGAAGTCTGAGCATCGAGATCAGAGGTGACGAAGAAGCCACCGACCAAGAGACAACTCAGAAGCGCGATCCAGGATTCATGGAGTCTGCTCAACATGGAAGCTCCCATCTCGATTCGGCCACGCGATCAGGAGGCAGGGTATGGCACTAGATATCGCTTGCGCACCCAGGTGCAATCCTCCCTGACAGTGTGGTTCTTCCTGTGGGTCCCTATCCAGAATACCACCGTTGGCCTGAAAAAGGCACCCGCCAGAGACCGCCTCTAACCGGCGAAAGAGTCAGCAAAGACCCGTTCCCGGGGAGATGACGCATCGAAACGGGGACTATTCAGAAAAAATCAGACTTTATCAGGAGAGTGCAGCAGAAGGCAAAAAGCGACTGCGACAACAATCCCGATCCCATCGGCGACAAGATCACCGGACGAAAGCACACGACCTGGAATCCATCCCTGGAGGCCTTCGTGAACGAGAGCAAACAGCATCAGGATCACCATGGCTCCGGGAATCCAACGCATCGGTGGAGCCGACCACCCACGCCAGCCGCGGAAACAAAGCGTCAAGATGAAAAAACCCGCTGCATGCATCACTTCGTCACGACCAGGTTTTGTGAGCACTTCTGGAATCCATTGAGCCAGGCGATCGCCCGGTACCATCGCCACGGCAGCCGCCAGCACCAGTGCCATCCACGGCAGCCAGCGACCAGCGGACATCATCGATGCAACCTGTTCATCCCGCGAGGCCCCCCAGAGCACGTTCCAGCAGGGCCATCCGCACCGACACACCAGCACTCACCTGGGCAAAGATCCTCGATCTCTCCGAGTCTGCCACCTCATCGGTGATCTCGATGCCACGATTCATCGGTCCAGGATGCATCACGATCAGACTATCTCTGGCCCGTTCGAGTCGATCGAGATTGAGTTGATAGGACGCTATGTAATCGTCCAGGCTTCCGAAACAGCCCTCATCCATTCGTTCGTGCTGGATGCGTAACATCTGGATCGCATCGAGATCAGGAAGGACCTCATCGAGATCGCTCCGTGTTACCACGCCCGCTTGCTCGAGTGACTCGTCTTGCAATGAAGGTGGTGCCACCAGCACCACTTCTGCACCGAGCGCCCGAAATGCAATCAAATCGCTGCGAGCCACCCGGCTGTGAAGAATGTCACCGACGATTCCTATTCTCTTGCCCTCGAGTTGACCGAACTCATCGACCAGGGTGTATGCATCGAGCAATCCCTGACTCGGATGCGCCTTGGCCCCCCCACCGGCATTGATAATGCCAGCTCGGCACTGCTGGGAGAGTTGCCGGGCGGTCTGCTCCTGCGAATCGCGAACCACGATGGCCGTTGCTCCCATCGCTTCGAGTGTTCGTGCCGTATCGGAGATGGTTTCCCCTTTGATGAGGCTCGAAGTCCCTGGCTGGAGTTCGAGCACATCGACACCAAGGCGATTCGCAGCGGCCCTGAACGAGAGCACCGTGCGGGTGCTGGGCTCAGAGAAGAGCAATCCGACATGACGCACACCCTCGGACTTGATGGAATCAGATTGCTGGCTCATGAAGATCGCTCTGTCGAGGATCTCCCGGATCGATTCAACAGAGAGATCGGACAGTTCGATCAGATCCCTCTCTGCAGCTTTCATCATCGGCATCCTCCCAACTCGCTGGCACCATACTGGTGCAAGATTTCTGCAGGATCTTCACCGGCATCGAGGGCCGATTCGAGTTCCATGAGCAGATCCTTGTGACCCGGAAGAAAAGGGCATGCTCGTTGCGCCAGTACACGATCATCACCGTACAATTCTCGCAGGATTCGATCTTGCAACTGTGGCAACCCTTCCCCGGTGACCGAGGAGATTCCCGGACCTTCGATTTCACCTTCGGGATCCTCATCTCGACGGCTATGAATAACAAGCGTTCTCATTCGGTTCAGCCCATCCACCGGTGCAACCGCTCCGGGAGGCACCAGATAGACGACCAGATCTGCAGCCTCCATCGCCGCTTGCATCCGGCGAACCCCCTCCTGTTCGACCTCGGCCGCGGCGGATCTCAGTCCAGCCCCGTCGACCAGTTCGATCGGAAACCCGGAAAAGCACACCCGTGCAGTGATCAGATCCCGGGTCGTGCCCGGTTGCTGGGAGGTCAGAACTCTCTCTTGACCCAGCAGCACGTTGAAAAGGGTGCTCTTTCCGGCGTTGGGTTGTCCCGCCAGCACCACGCGAGCAGCCTCGAGCATACCGATGCCGAGATCAGCCCGAGCCAGCAACTCTTCCACTTCATGACGAACTACCTGGCCCTGGCGGCTTCGCTCGAGCCAGCCGGCAAACCCATCCTCGGAAGCCTGTTGTAACAAGAAAGCACACGCTTGCTCGCTGATGGCGTGAGGTAGAGCAACAAAAGCTTCGTCTCTGACTCTCGGGCAGCACTTCTTCGCTGCCGATGACCACAGTCGAGCCGTTGACAGTGCTGGCGTTGCTCCCAGCTGGATCAAACGCTCGATGATCTGGTCACGAATGAGCGGGCTGCCGTGCAAGGTGAGTAGAAATCGGTGTTCCTCCCCGGGCCAGGCGATGAGGATCGCGTCATCGATCACTTCACCATCCGCATCGATGACGGTTCCATGAGGGGAAACCCCACGCCCGCGAAAGGCCTGATCGATGATGGAAGCGCTATCTGGACCCGACAGAAGTACCGCATGAAGGGCAGCACGACCCGGTCCTGTCAATGCTTCCACCGTGGCATCATGCATCTTCACGATCTCCGCTCAGCAGTATTTCCAGACCATCGAGAACCAGCCCTGGCCGGTGGATTGCCCCTGGCAAAGCATCGAGCAGTAACGAGGCATCTCCTCCGGTCACGACCGTCGCCGCATCTTCACCGAGTCCCGCGAGCACTCGATCATGCAGCGCTACCACGCCACCGATAAACAGTGTGTGAAGGCCACCCTGGATGGCGGAACAGGAATCGCTACCCCAGGCACCCTCGGGGGTCGCCTCGGCGGGATCGGGAAGTGACGGAGTTGCTTGCCTCAGACCCAGTGCAAGTGAATGGAAACCCGGGGCAATCCACCCGCCCTGCAGTTGACCCGCCGCGGTCACTGCATCCACCGTGACGGCACTGCCGGCATCGATGATCACGGCACTACGGCCTTCACTCAGCGCGCCCCAGGCCAGAGCATTGAGAGCACGATCGGCTCCGGTTTTTTCCGGCTCGTCGGTAAGTACGGTCGAGGACACATCAGCACCACTTCGAACCCAGACGGGATCGGAGTACCCGCATCGCTCGAGCCAGGTCTTGAGTTCCCCTTCATGGGCCGCCCGCACACTGGAGATGGCAATGGCATCCGCAACAGGGAGGTCGCACAGAGCATCCGAGATGGCCTGATGAGAAGCGGTACCGAAGCGCAGATCGCCGGAGCCATCTCGATAGCGCCAGGAGAGCAGGGTATTTCCGATATCGATGACGAGCGTCTCCACGCGGCATCCTCCCAATCCACAGGAGGATAACGTGAACCGAACCTCGACCCCAGCATACTTGCGGACTAGTAGTCGAAGTCGAAGTCCCCCATCGCGGACCCTTTGACCACTCCACGCAGTTCGAGTTGCAATTCATCGGGGAAATCGGAGTAGGCGAGCGCTTCATCGAGGGTGATGCGATCCGCCTGGTACAGGTTTTTCAGCGACTGGTTGAAGGTACAACAACCGTAGTGCTCACCCTCCCGAAGTGCGTTCCCGAGCTCGTGGGTACGGCCTTCTCGCAGCATCTCCCGGATCGTGGGACTGTTGATCATCAGTTCCAGCGAAGGAATCCGTCCAGCCTCGTCCTTGAGAGGAACTAGACGCTGGCAAACCACGCCGGAGAGCACCAGCGACAGTTGCAAACGGATCAGATCATGTTGATGGGGCGGGAAGAAGTGGATGATCCGTTCGATGGTCTGTACGGCATTCACGGTGTGTAGGGTCGAGAGCACCAGATGGCCCGTCTCTGCGGCAGCGATCGCCGCTTCCATCGTCTCGCGATCTCGCATCTCTCCGATGAGAATCACGTCGGGACTCTGACGCAACGAGTGGCGTAGTGCGACGGGGAAGGATTCGGTGTCTATGCCCACTTCGCGTTGATCGATGATCGATTTCTTGTCGCGGAAGGTGAACTCGATGGGATCCTCGACCGTGATGATGTGACGATTGACGGTCTCATTGATGTAATTCACCATCGATGCAAGTGTCGTCGATTTTCCAGATCCGGTATTGCCCGTCACCAGAACCAGCCCTCGTTTTTGCTGAGCGAGACCGATGAGTGTCTCGGCTGGCAGATTCAGATCTTCGAAGGAAGGTACCGTCGGCGTGACATGGCGGAACACGAATCCCAACTGCCCGCGCTGATGCAGGATGTTGACTCGGAAACGCCCGATACCGGGAAGATCATAGGACGTGTCGACATCTAGTTTCTGCGGAAGCGCCTCGGGGCGTGAGTCCTGGATGATCTCGAGGATCTCATGAGCATCCCTGGGTGCGATCTCCTCGCAATCCATGAACCTCACGACACCATCTACGCGTAAGGAGGGTGGACACCCCACCTTGACGAAGAGATCTGAAGCTTTCTCCTGAACCATCCGGCGCAGCATTTCGTGGAATTCCATGTCGTCTCCCGGGAGATTCGCGGGTTGAGGGCCCCCATCGGGGCGCGGATCTTCCCCAGAATAT
>JBBWWE010000189.1:0-9187 GCA_050256595.1 Planctomycetota bacterium | reverse complement strand
ACCGACGGAATGATGGCCAGCACCGGCGCTTTCCAGCGCTTGTCATCGGTGATCACCTTGATGCCACCGAGGATCGCCTCAAGACGCGCATCAGAAGAGTCAAAATCATCGAGCGAATCGAGCAACAAGCCGAGCGAGGAGGGGTGGGAACGCAGTGCTGATCGGGTGGTTTCCTTGAGCAGAGCTTCGCGGCCCTTGAAAGGGTCGATGTGATTGCCGAAGAAGCGTCCGATCCTTTCGATCTGGTAATCCTTCCAACCACTGAGCGCGGCCATGCGGATGTTGACGTTGGTTCCATCTCGGCGCAGAAAATCGAGCATCGCAGCGAAGGCATCGGGGTGGTCGGGAAAGGTTCCGAGTGCCATGACCCGGTGAATCTTCTCGATCTCGGAGAGTTGTTCCGTGTTGCCAGCGAGTGCCGCCACCAGTGGGGCTACATCGGCTTCAGCGATCGGCGTGGGTTCGGCGATGATCCGACAGGCAGCGCGGCGAACCAGCTCTTGATGATCCTCGAGAGCGTTGGTGAGGAGTTCGCCATCCAGCGCTCCCAGTCCACTCAGGGTCCACAGGGCATGGAGTCGACCGGTGGCCATCGAGTTGATGGAGTTAGCGAGTTGTTTCAATTCTTTCACCGGTGCCGAACTTCCCGCCTCGACCAGCAGCCGCTGCGCCGTATCACGGACCCAGCCGACCGGATGATTGAGAGCCCGGATGCGCCCGGCTTCCCCGGCCAGCAATCCCAGTGGTTCGATCTGAGACTGTTCGTCATCGGCGACGATTCGCCAGATTCTGCCGAGGCCGATGGGCTGTTCCAGTCCGCGTTCCTCGACCTGCTTGCGTAGATACGAGGTGACGAACTGGCGATGCTGAACGACACCGCGATAGATGTCGACGACGTAGAGGTTGCCATCGGGGCCGACCTCGACATCGACCGGTCGGAACCGTTCATCGGTGGAGCCGAGGAAAGCCTGCTGGACATACTGGTCATGGGGGAAGGTCAACTGCTCTCCGGTGAGGCGCCAGCCTTGCTCTCGCAACCGAAATGCCGCGACCAGGTTGCCGGTGGTCTCGGCGACGAACGCGACACCGTTCCAGTTGTCTCCCCAGCGGCTGCTACGGAAGATGGTCAAACCGGCTACCGATGTGTTGCGGCGCAGTCGCCCATCCTCTCTCAGCATTCCCGGCTGGTACCCGCGGTTGATGCCGGTGTTCATCCGCACCGGCCAGGTCGACTCATCGGTGATCACGCGATGGCCCGAGCGGCCCGGCTGACCGACCGGTTTGCCGCAGTTGGGGTTGCGAAGCAACAGTTCCGTGGGCAGCGGATCGGCCAGGATCCAGGTCGAGTTGTGATTGAAGTAGAGGCGTCCCTGGTCGTCCTGGGCGAGTCCCCACTGACCTCGGAAGGCGCTTTTCCCCATGTCGATGGTCGGTTTTCCGTCGACCACATCGAAGCGAAACCGGCGGCTACTCTTGGAGTTGTAGAACCAGTTGTCGACGGTCCGAAGCAATGCACTTTCTGTGTGTTCCACCACATTGGGATTGGGATCGCCGTAGCGTGCCACCTCGCTGCGACGATCACAGCGAAGGTCTCCGTCGAGATCCTGGCAGTACCAGAGGTGAGGAGGCTCCGCGACGAGGACGCCGCCCTCGACGATGGCGATAGCGCGCGGGCTCACCAGGCGATCGAGGAACACGGTGCTATCTTCGTAGTAACCGTCTCCGTCTCGATCCTCGAGGACTACCACCTGCCCGAGTGGATCCGTTTCGCCGTCGCCGTCGACGGTTCGCATGTAGGCACGCAGTTCCACCGCCCACAGTCTGCCCTTTTCGTCCCATGCGATGGCGATCGGATCGACCACTTGCGGTTCACAGGCAGCCAGTTCGACATGGAAACCGGGAGCGACCTGGAAGGATGCGAGTGCCTGTTCGGGAGAGAGCACCGGAGCCGGCGGAACATCCCACTGGCGCCAGTTCTCCGGTTGCGCCTCGCCAGCGCGATCGCCGTTCTGTGCCAACAGGTTTGCAGTTGGTAAGGCAAGTACTACCAGAAGGAAGGCAGAGGACAGGTTTCGCATTCTCAGTCTTTCTCGGTAGCCGAACGGTTGTGGCCGGTGAGTTTTCGGAACCCCTCCTGGATGATGAAAAGAGGACCGACGAGCAGGAATCGTGGATCCTTCATGAAGGAAGGTTTGTTTCCCTCGATTCCGTGACCGACGAATTGCAGGATCCAGCCACCGACAAACAGTCCGAGGCCCCACTTCCAGTCGAAGAAGACCACCACCAGGGAAGCGACGATGGCGGGGATCCCTATGAAGTGGGTCAGGTGGTTGAGAGGATGGTTGTGATCGGCTCGATAGCGGTCGATCCAACGGTTGACGGCCCCTCCGCTCGCGGATGGCTGGTCTTGTGTGTTCATGGCAACTCCTCCTGGTGGATTCTCCATCCAATTGCCGGGTGGTTCCATCACCACTTCGATGTCCAGGCTCGACTTGCGCCCCTGGGCATAGGGGGCGATGCTGGTTGTCTTACGGTATCCATCTCCACCAGGGAGGGTCATGACCACACCACTTTTCGTAGGCCTGGATCTCGGCGGGACCGAGGTCAAGGTGGGCCTCTGTGGTACCACGGGAGAGTTGATCTGGTCTGACCGAAGCCCCAGCAACGCACATCTGGGTCAGGAAGCGATCCTCGAGGCGCTCGCCGAGGCGGTCGAAGCGGCTCTGTCCGAGGCCACCAGTCGCGATGCCGAGGTGCGGGCGATCGGACTCGGAACTCCAGGCGTCGTCGATCCCGAGAGCGGAGTCATCCGGTTTCCGGTGGCCAATCTCGGAGGCTGGCACGGCACCGACATCGTCGGCTTTTTCAGGGACCGCTTCCAGGTGCCTGCGGTGGTCGAGAACGATGCCAACTCTGCTGCCTGGTGCGAATATTGTTGCGGGGCAGGAGTCGGTGCTCGAGTGCTGCTGGCGGCAACGGTCGGTACCGGTATCGGGGGTGGTGCCGTCATCGATGGCGAACTGGTTCGCGGCTCCATAGGTGGTGCGCTGGAACTGGGTCACACCCTCTACCAACCCGATGGTCGGCCTTGCAACTGCGGCCTGATCGGATGCCTCGAGGCCTATGCCGGTGGCTGGGCGATGGCCAGCGATTGGGGTCAGCGGCGAGGCCTCCCGGATACTCCCTCGGTTTCCGAACTGGTCAAAGCTGGACTCGACGGGGATGAAGGGGCCAACGAAGTGCTCGATGATGGGGCGCGGGCACTTGGTGCTGGATTGATGAGTGCGCTTCATCTGCTGAATCCAGATGTCGTGGTGATTGGAGGGGGCATCATCGATGCGCGTCCTCGTCACCTCGAGTTGATCGAGCAAACTCTACGTTCCAAGGTGCTTCCCAAGGCCAGTGCCGAGCTACGCGTGGTCCAGGCTCAGCATGGCAACCGTGCCGGTTTGATCGGGGCGGCGATGTGCGCCGAGAAATTTGTCCGAGAGGAGGGGACAGGATGAGCAATCCTGAAGATTCCCTCCCGAAGGTGGTCCTCAGAGATGCCGAAGCCGTGCTTCCCGATCGGGTATTGCGCGCAGACATCGTCTTGCAGGGATCTGTGATCGCAGCGCTATCTGCCCCCGGCACAGCCGCCGGAGATGAGATCTGGGATCTGGGTGGGCGTCGGGTCTCCCCTGGACTCATCGATGCCCACATCCATGGCGCACGGGGGGTCGATTTTTCATCCGCCGATGCCGAGGCGATCGCTGCTTGCTGTGACGATCTGGCGCTACTCGGGATCACCTCCATCTATCCGACCATCGTGCCCGGATCCGAACAGCACATGATCGCCGCGTTGAAGGAATGTGGTCGTGCACAAGAACTCAGCAAATCGATCCTCGGAATTCACCTCGAGGGTCCGTTCGTTTCCGGGGGTCGAAGAGGTGCACTTCCGACCGATGGAATTCACGACTGGGACGAGAAACTGTTTGACCGTCTTCATGATGCGGCAGGCGGTCATCTTCGTGTCATGACCTTTGCTCCCGAAGAGGTTCCCATCTCTGCACAGAAGAAATTCAGCTCGGTGGGAGTTCTCGGCTCCATCGGGCACACCTGTGCCGATGCCCAGCAGACCGGTGAGGCCATCGATGCAGGTATCCGCCGTTGTACCCATCTGTGCAATGCGATGCCGCCGATCCACCAACGCGATCCGGGTCCGGTGATGGCGTTACTGCTCGATGATCGGGTTCGTTGCGAGGTGATTCTCGATGGACATCATCTCGATGACGAGATGGTCAAGATGGCGTTGAAGATGAAAGGCACCGGAGGGTTGATGGCGGTCAGTGATGCGATGCCGCTGGCTGACATGGGTGTTTCATCGGGAGTCTTCTGTGGGCAAGAGGTTTGCTCCGATGGATCGCGGGCGACGCTGGCCGATGGAACACTGGCAGGAAGCGTCACATTGCTCCCGGAAGCACTGAGGCGTACCGGAGAGATGCTGGGACTGGGGTTCCCGGAACTGTCCGCCATCGGTGCTGCCAATGCTGCGCAAGATCTCGGTTTGCCCAGAAGAGGACTGATTCAGAGCGATTATCGTGGCGACCTCATCATTCAAGGACCCGAAGGTGTTGAAGCCGTACTGCGTGGCGGGGTTGCGGTCAAGGATCCGGAGGGACCACGATTGCCGTGTGAAATGGAGAGAATCCAATGAACGTGTCGCCGACGATGAGCGCAGAACAGTTGGTCGGCCGCATCGCTCCGAGGGGCACCTGGTGTTCCTTGCGCATCGTGAGAACCACGGCAGAGTTCTTCGCTGTCCGGGATGATGTTCTTCTTCCTCCGAACTGCACGGAGGACTTCGGTGCGATGGTCACGGTGGTCGATGGGAAAGAGATGGGGCTGGCGGCGACCAGTGATCTCTCCGAGGCGGGTCTCTACCAGGCGGCGAGGGTCGCCAGGGAGTGGGCTCAAGCTTCGGTCGGCAGGGGAGTGCTCGATTTTTCCGCCGCACCGCGTCCGCTTCGATCGGGAAGCTGGTCCCATCCGATCGAGCAATCCTGGGATAGTTGTCCTCGTAGCGACATCATCGAACGTCTGAAAAATGCCTGCCAGGGATTGAAGACGGACGATCGGATCATCCGTCGAGTCGCCAGTCTCAGGAGGGTACGGACTGAATCTACCATTGCGACCACCGATGGAATCCAGATTGAACAGGTTCATGATCGGATCGTACCGTGGCTGCTGGCGGTGGCCTCCAATGATGAAGATGTTCAGTCGAGGAGTAACGGGGGCCGAAGCGATGCTCAACTGGGTGGGCTGGAAGTTCTCGATCGGAGCCGATTCGATCAACTTCCACAGCAGATCAGCAACGATGCCATCGAAACCTTGCTCTCGCCTGTTTGTCCCACTGGTGTGATGGATGTGGTGATCGGGCCGGCGCAGATGGTGCTGCAGGTTCACGAGTCCATCGGTCACGCTCTCGAACTGGACCGCATCCTCGGAGACGAGAGAAACTATGCAGGAACCAGTTTCGTCAAGATCAACGATTTCGGTTCGTTGCGCTGGGGTCCGGAGATTCTCAACGTCGTCATCGATCCGACCGTCGAAGGGGAAGTATGCAGCGCAGGATTCGATGACGAGGGGCTCGAGGCGAAAAAGACACCCTTGATCGAGGCGGGTCTTCTCACGAGAGGCATCGGTGGTGCGCTCAGTGCGCAGCGACTCTCCAGGTCGGAAGATGCGATCGCCGTCTCACGTGCCTGTTCATGGAACCGGCCTCCCATCGATCGCATGGCAAACCTCAATGTGGAGCCCGGGGATACCTCCCTCGACGATCTGATCGGTGCAGTGGATAAGGGAGTCTGGCTCGACGCGAACTCATCGTGGTCCATCGACGATCGTCGCTGGAAGTTCCAGTTCGGGGTTGAGGATGCGCGCCTCATCGAGAATGGCCAGCTGGCAGGGAGAGTGAAGGAAGCCGGGTATCGCAGTACCACCATCCCGTTCTGGCAGTCTCTCGATGCGGTCGGGAATCGGGACACCTGGCAGGTGAGAGGCACGCCCAATTGCGGCAAGGGGGAGCCCAACCAGATGGTGTTCGTGGGACACGCGATGCCCGCATGTCGTTTTCGGGGTCTCGAGGTGTTCGGAAGGGAGGGGTAGATGCAGTCCTGGTTTCACGATGTTGCCGAGCATGTCGAATCTCTCCTCTCTGAAGGTGAGCAGAGTACCGTCAGTTTCTCGGGTGAGGTGACGGGGTTTGCCCGCATCTCTTCGGGATGTGTCCGTCAGGCCGGATCGATCGAGCAGCGAGAACTCTCCATCTCGCTCAGAAAAGATGGTCGCGAGATCCGGTCGAGTGTGATGCTGTCGGGTTCTCTAGAGGCGGATCGAGATCCTCTCCATGCCATCGTCGACCGACTTTCGTCTGCGGTGACGCTTCTTCCCGTCGATCCCCATCTCGCGGATTTTCCCGAGTCGGCGATCGAGGAACAAAGAGTGCGGGGCCGCATCCCTGGTCCCGAGGAACTGATCGACGCCATCGCCGGTGACTGTGGCGATGCCCAGACCTGTGGTATGGCCATCACTGGAACGATTTATCGTGGGGTGGCAACTTCCACGGGGGTGAGGCGGTGGTACGAGGCACCTCTCACCGTCATCGATGGATCGATGCACTTGCCCGGGGGTGGTGCTACCAAGTGGGTCTGGACCGGAGAGGACTGGAACCCTGGCGCAGCTCTGTCCAGTCGTAACCATGCCGAATCGATGCTGGAAATTCTCGCTCGCGACGTTCAGACACCATCGGTCGGGTCCTATCGCGCATGGTTGGAACCTGCCGCTCTCGACGATCTGCTCGGCCCGGTGATCTGGAACGGTGGTTTCTCGGCCAAGGCAATTATGACCGGTTCGAGTCCGCTGGCTCCCATCTATGACGGGACTCGCCTCGACCCACGAGTTTGCTTCCGCGAGAATCCCGCAGCCCTCGGTGTTCCCCAGTTCGGCAGTCATGGTCACCCGTCTCCGGCAGGTTTGGATCTGGTCACCGCAGGGGTGGGTCAGGAAAAATTTATCAGCCCGCGCACTGCGATGGAGCATGGACTCACTCACAACGGAGCGGGTTCAGGTGAGTATCCGGATGCGCTGGAGATGGATGCGGGCGATTTCGATCCCGCCAGTGCTTGTGCAAAGGTGGGGGATGGTTTGTGGCTCTCCCACGTTCACTACACCAATCTCGCCGCACGCGAAGGGGCTCGTGTCACGGGAGTCACGCGCTGGATTGCTCTTCGAGTGAAGGATGGAGAGGCAGTGGCCCCGGTCGGGACGGTGCGTATCGATGACTCGGTGATTCGATTACTCGGTGAAGGACTCATCGACATTGGATCTCGAACGGAATCGCTGATGGATCTCTCCACCTATAGTTCGCGGTCGCCCGAGGGGAGAAAATTGCCAGGGGTCCTCGTCGAGGGACTTCGAGTCGTGGGGTAGTTAAATTTCGGAACTGATCTGCAACAACTCAGATCCTGAAAGATTCATTCACTTTCTCCAGCACACCGCTTGCAGGCCGCAGGTCTCCCTGTTCGAGGTAGGCGAGAGGCTCTTCTCCCAGTTCGGAGGTATTCGCCAGTGAAGGTTGATTCACATCGATGTGAATCAAGCCGGTAAGGATCTCACCCTTGTTGCGAGTCTTCTGCAGAACATCGAAGGCCGCAGATCGATCGGTGGGATCGTAATGATGCTCGAGTTTCCTCAGCATCAGGCGCGATCCGTCATGGAGAGTCACTTCGTGCAACTCTCCCTGCTCGTAATCGATGTCGATGGGCTCCTGAGGAGCGACGTAATGGGGATCGTGGAAGGTAACGCCCATCTCTTTTTGATGGGTATATGATTTCGTGGATTCCGTATGGTTGTTGAAGGTCACACACGGAGAGATCACGTCGATGAATGCGACGCCATCGAAGGAAAGGGCGGCTTTCAACAGTGGAATCAGTTGTTTCTTGTCTCCACTGAAGGAACGAGCGACGAAAGTGGATCCCAACTCCAGTGCCATACCGCAAAGATCGATGGATTCTTCGCGAGGGAATAAGCCACGCTTTGATGGGCTCTCGCGGTCGGCGGTTGCGGAAAACTGTCCCTTGGTGAGTCCATATACCCCGTTGTTCTCGACGATGTAGACCAGTTTCGGGTTACGGCGAATCATGTGTACGAATTGTCCCATTCCGATGCTGGCTGTGTCGCCATCTCCGCTGACACCGAGCGGGATCATGGAAGTATTTGCCAGGTGAGCACCAGTGGCGAAACTGGGCATCCGGCCATGGGTCGAGTTGAGCCCCATCGATTGGGCGAGGAAGTACGCGGGAGTTTTCGAACTGCAACCGATGCCACTCATCTTGATGAGGGTTCGACCATCGATTCCGAGGTCGTAGCAGGCCTGGATGATCGCTTCAGAGATCCGATCGTGACCGCATCCCTTGCACATCGTCGAAGGAACTCCGCCGTATTGAGCCTTGGTGAGCCCGAGAGCATTGGTAGCAGGAGTTTTTTCTTCGGTCATTTGGCCTCCACGCCCTGTTGCTGTTCGATGGAGTCGCGGACGAATCGAGCGGATAGGGGCAACCCTCCGAAGTATGTCGCAGACAGAATCTTGTCGGCATTGTGCGGATTGTTGAGCCTCAGCAACTGTGCCATCTGGCCCTGCTGGTTCTGTTCGATGACGAGGATCTGATCATGGTCGCTGATGAAGGAATCGACCTCGTCGTGGAAGGGATACGAGCGGATTCTCAGGTAGGAGGGCGTGGCCTTCAGCGAGGCGATGGCTTCCTGCACCGCCCAGTCGGTGGTGCCGAAGGCGATGACTCCGAGTGAATCATCTCCATCTTCGCGGATCGGTGCCGGAAGGTCGGTCACCATTCCGTCGATCTTACGAGCCAGGCGATCGAGATTGGCGGCATACACCTCAGGCGATTCGCTGTACTGGGCATCTTCGTCGTGTCCCGATCCTCGGGTCAGATGCGCAGTATCCGGGTGCAAGGTGATGCCCGGGATCGTTCGATAGGGAATCCCATCGCCGTCCACATCACGATATCTTCCCCACTTCTCCAGTTTCTCGATCACCTCGTCGGTGGCGATCTTTCCGCGATCAAAGTCTTCGGCGGGTTCCTGCAGGGGGCTGGAGATCCAGGTGTTCATCCCGAGATCGAGGTCG
>JBBWWE010000188.1:0-20697 GCA_050256595.1 Planctomycetota bacterium | reverse complement strand
ATGCACAGGGAGACATCATCGCTACCACTGCCGAAGTTCAGACGATCCAGGTCAGTGATCTGGCCAATCCAACGCCATTCGAGTGTGCCGAGGCCGCTGGAATCGTCTACCTGGACTGGCTCGAACCGACCGCCTACGATTTTGTGCGCATCGAACGCGATGGAGTTGCCATCGCAGAGATCGCAGCCGGTGTCGGGCAATACCAGGATCCAGGTGCCCAGTTCGGATCGACGTCGGTTTATCAGATCAGCGGATTTTCAGCTTCGGTTCCATCTCCACCATCAACATGTTCGGTGATCGTAGATGGCGTCATCGATGCACCCGATGCACTCAGTTGCCTCGATAATGGTTCTGGTGTCTTGTTGATCTGGCAGAACCATCTTCCGTATTCGTCGCTGACGGTCCACCGGCAAGGCAGTCTCTACCAGACCTTGCCCGCGGATACATCGACCTTTGTCGACAACTCGCCGATCGAGGGGATTCCGGTCATCTACGAGGTGATGGGGACCATCGATGGTGAACTGGGCGAGGCAAGCCAGTGCATGATAGAGATTCCTGGGACTGCAGCCTATTTCATCCGAGGAGATGTCACGACCGATGGAGAACTCGATCTTTCTGATCCAGTGATCACTCTTCAGTATCTATTCCTCGGTGGTGATATGCCCTGCGCTTCCGCTGCTGACACTGACGATAGTGGTTCGCTTGATCTCGCGGATGCCGTGTCGCTACTGTCTTATCTCTATTCCGGTGGCACTGCGCCGGCGCCTCCCCATCCACTGCCTGGAACCGATCCGACTCCCGATGGCCTGGATTGTCTCGAGCCGTGTTCGGAAGCGGACTGCTCGGCAGGGGAGGAAGGGGATGAATGTGTCGGCGCGATCTCGATCTCGCTCGGCACTACCGATTTTGATACTACCAGCATGACCTCCTCCATCGATGCATACGACGACTTGCAGTGTCCCGGAAATTTTCTGGGAGCGATGTTCCAGGATATCTGGTTCGAGTTCACCGCACCGGGTAGTGGTAGTGCGACCTTCTCTCTGTGTTCGACAGATGTCCTGTTCGACACTGATCTGGTGATTTACGAGGGGGATTGCGCTTCCCTGGTACAGATCGGCTGCAGCGGAGACACCGCTGGATGTCCATTTCTCACCTCGGAGGTACAAAATGTTCCGGTGACTTCAGGATCCAGTTACGTGATTCGTGTCGGTGGCTGGAATCAAGAGGGCTATGGAGCGGGAGTCCTCACCGTCACCATCGACTGAGTCCAGCATCTTCTGGATTTCTCTCGGAGATGTGTTTCTCCTCACCATCCCACACGATGGCGAATCGTAGTTCCGGTCCGATCTCGGAAGCGATGAAGCGCCAGCATCTCTCAGAGTCCCCATTGATCCTCGATTGAATGGTCCCCGAACTTGCAGCGGGATCGATGTTGCCATCGAAGTCCTTGAGGGGGATGGTCATCCCTCCTCCGTGAGCCTTGAGGAAGGCTTCCTTTTGCGCCCACAGGTGGAAGAAGGAAGTCACTCGAAGTTCTGCGGGGTACTGCTGCCACTGCTGGTACTCCTGGGGACTGAAACAACGGAGTGCAAGATCCTCGATCGGGGCGTTGTCGCGTATTTTTTCGAGATCGACACCGAGGTTCCCTTTTCCACTGACAGCAACGATGGCGTGGTCACCCGTATGGGACAGGTTGAAGGCGAGGTCTTCCGTGGCCAGCAATGGTTTCCCGTGTTCTCCTTCGGTCAGGGGGATCTCCTGAGGAGGAACATCGAGGTAACAGGAGAGGATGTGTCGCAGCCCTACCCGGGAGATGGCGTGGCGGCGACCGATCTCCGGGAATATGCCCTGGTGGATTCTGCCCTTCTCGTCGGCAGCCAGCGATGCGAGTAGCGCCTCTGCCCGCTGGGGAGATTCGGCGAGTGCAAAAGGCCAGATCTCGATGGTATCCATCGGCAGCGGGTGATCCTGGGTCACAGCACGGGCTCACTGGTGTGGGAGAAACTGTGCGCCAGTTTCTGCAATCCCTGCTTGGTGGAGATTCGGGGTTCCCAGCCGAGATCCCGATGCGCTGCCGAGAGATCGAACCAGTGGCTGGTGGAGAGTTGTCGTGCGGTGAAGCGGGTCAGTATCGGTTCATCACGCAAGAACCCGATTCGATGAAACCACTCGAGAACAGTTCCGAGCGCCGAGGCGATGGCAGGTGAGATCGTTGGCTCCACCGGGTCGAGCCCTGCTGCTTGCAAGATGTCCCCGATCAGTTGGTGGGGCGCCATCGGTTCGCCATTCGAGATGAAATAAGGTTTGCCGCTGCAAGTGGATCCTGTCGATAGCGATTCGAAGGCGGAGATGTGTGCATCGACGACATTGTCGATGTAGGTCGCATCGATCCTGATTCCGGCACGCTTGATCAGTTTCAGTTTGCCCGCCCGAGCTCGTTCGACGATGCGAGGGACCAGGTGCCGATCGCCGGGGCCCCAGACAAGGTGGGGTCTCAGCGCGATCGTGGCCAGAGTCGCACAGTTGGCGGCAAGAACGGCCCTTTCAGCCATCGCCTTGGTTCTGGGGTAATGCGCCAGGTGTCGATCTGGATAGGGAGCACTCTCATCGATGCCTTGCTGATCTTTTCCGTCGAAGACCACGCTCGGAGATGAGGTGTAGATCAGTTTACCAACACCGTGGCGGCGGCAGGCTTCGATGACGTGTTGGGTGCCGATGACGTTGGTGCGATGGAACTTGGAATAGGGGCCCGTGACCGCGGCGATGGCCCCGATGTGAAAGACGCCATCGCAACCCTCGACGGCTGCCGCAACGAGGTCCGGATCGGCCAGATCTCCCTGGACCTGCTCGATGCCCTGTTCCTGTAGTTGCCCGTAGAAGCCACGCTGGAAGCCGCGTACCTGGTGTCCTCTTTGGACGAGGCTTCGAGCCACGGCTCCCCCGATGAATCCGCCGGCTCCTGTGACCAGTATCTTCATTCGAGGCTCCCCATTGCCCATTCGCCGAGCAGATTTCGATTGATCTTGGCATTGTGGCGGATGTCGACGGGAAACGAACCGGGAAAACAGAATCGTTCGATCTGGTCGGCACCTTGTACCGCTGATCCGAGAGCGCGCAGTTCTTCGATCAGTTGGTTTCTGTCGATGACGACATCGTCATGGGTTTCTACGCACAGGATGGGAAGTCTGGATCGTTGCGGGCCGACCCCGACCAGTGCGCTGCGTCGAACTGCAGGATGTACATCGAATACGCGTTCGATGGCAACGGTGTGGAGATCTCCACTCTCGGTGTGCACCATCTGATCGAGTCGGCCACGAAACCACACCCGAGAAAGAGAGTCGTGAGAGCCCAGATCTCCTGTGCGGTGCCAGTGGTTACCGCTCTCGTCAACATACTTGTGGAATCGATCGGCAGCGGAATCGTTGAGGTATGCGCGACTGACCACCGGACCACAGGCCCAGATTTCACCCGTCTCCGAGTTGGCAACGAGATGATCAGCACTCGGGGGGCAGTGCAGATGAGCGATGCGAATCTCTACGCCATCGACGGCACGACCGAGACAGATCCCCGCTCCACGGGCACTATCGTGTGCGGTTGAGAGCAGTTCTTGCTGATCGAGGCAACACAACGGTAGTGCTTCTGTTGCGCCGTAGGGGGTCTGGATTCTTGCTCCGGGTTCAAGCGTTGCCAGCAATGCTGCGATCTCGTCATGTCGCGCTGGAGCTCCAGCGCTGATCACCCGTTTCAGTCCAGCCAACTGGATGGAATGAGACGCGAGATATCGTGAGAGATTGCCTAGCAATGCCGGTGAGGCGAATACGCTGGTGACTTGGAAGCGTTGGATCAGATCGATCAGATGGGCTGGATCCGCTTCAGCGGGGCGTGTGAAATTCATCACGGGCACGGTAGAAGTCATGCCGAGTGCGACTCCGAAGAGGCCGAACAGGGGGAAAGTGGGTAGATCGACCTCGCCAGGTTCGATCCCGTGCAAATCGCGAAGTGCCTCGACCTGTTTGTCGATCATACCGTGATGGGCGATGGCACCTTTTGCTGGCCCGGTGCTTCCGGAAGTGAAGAGCACCGCCGCGGTTTCGTTATTATCGAGAACCGGCGCAGGAAACGGAACCGTAGCCTCGGTGCGTTTTCGCCAGTCTTCCAGTCGGCTCGTGAATGGAGGAATCCAGCCTGGACCGACGGAGATGCGGTGTTTGATGGTCGATCGTGACCAGCCGAGCAGTGCTCGCCCCCGATGGGCCCGGGGGATCCCGATAAAAGCCTCTGGGCGCGCCCGCTCGAGGCAATTTCCCAGTCCCGAGATTCCCATGCCTGGATCGACCAGGACCGGGGGGACTCCCATTCGAAGCATCGCGAAGGTACAAGCCAGAAACTCGACGCCCGGCTCGACCATGAGAACCGTTTTCATGCCCCGTTCAACTCCTGCACGAACGAGAGCGTGGCAGGTACGATCGACCAGTTGGTCGAGTTCTTTGAAGGTGCTTTCTTGCCAGCCATTCTCGCGATACTGACGAATGGCAACCTGCTGGGCACGCTCCTGACAGTGGCTGCGCAATCGCTGCGAGATACCCCTTTCAGGGGTCAGAGGTTGGGCACTGATGTTCACTGGTGAGCCTTCTGTCTGGCGGTCGATTCCTGAAAAGAGCGGATTTCTGCAATCACCTGTTGAGGTGCATCGTCGAGCAGGAGGTGACCACAGTCGTCCCACTTTCGATGTTGAGCACCGGGGAATCTCGATTTCCACTCATCGAGAAAGGTCTCGTCGAAGACAGGATCCTTCGTGCCCCACAGCAGTAGCAACGGGTGTTGACTCAGCGCAGAGAGTCCCGACTCCACTTCGAGCAGGGTTTGCCAGGAAGGATCCGAGGGTTTCAACGGGATATCCTGAACGAATTTGTGCACGGCGAGTCGACGATTCCAGTTCATGTATGGCGAACGATAATCGGCCCGCTCGGTGCGTGACAGTTTTCTGCGTCGGGTACCGATCAGCAGGGTACCGTTGACGAAAGCGTTCAGTCCCCGGATGAGGAACTCTCCGAGAGGCCCCCGAACCGGGCGGAGGATCTTCGGCAGTTCTTTTCCCTCGGGAAGTCGAAACGCTGCAGTATTCATCGCTACCAGCGAGGAGAACCGGTCGGGGTTTCGACCCGCAACACCGAATCCTATCGCTCCGCCCCAGTCATGAGCCACCAGCATCGCGTCGGAACGGATACCCAGATGATTGAGCAGCCTCTCGAGGTCGTCGATGCGATCAGCGAGACGGTAACCGTACTCATCTTCAGCCGGAAAATCAGAGAATCCACAGCCGACATGATCGACGGAGATGACTCTGTGCGTGCGTGAGAGTGTCTGGATCAACTTTCGAAAGTGAAACGACCAGGTTGGATTGCCGTGGACGCAGACGATGGGGTCACCACGACCTTCATCGACATAGTGCATCCGTATGCCGGAACCGCGGTCCCACATATGACCCCTGTAGGGGAATTCTTCGTCGACGAACAGTCGGTTCATCGCCACTCCCAACCGATCATGCGGCACACCAGTCCACTTCCGATTCCAAGGAATGCGACCTTTTGACCGGGAGAAAGAAAACCTCTCTCCCAGGCGATGGCAGCAGTCATCGGGATCGATACCGTACCCATGTTTCCAAGAAATGGGTACGTGATGAAATCGTTTTCGCCAGAGAGGCCAAGAGCGGGAAGAATCTCTTCTCTGTGCGCCGATCCGACCTGATGACAGATGGTTCGATCGACATCGCTGGCATTCCAGTTCATTTCAATCAGAAATCTCTTCCAGGTTTCCAGTCCCACCTCGATGCCATGACGCAGTACTCCGATGGAGTCCGTCTCCATGTATTCGATTCTCGCGGCTGGATCAGAACTGGTGTTATCGGTGTGGATTCCCCAGCGACACAACTCGTGCCAGCGGGCATCGGTGCCATGACTGCTTCCGAGAAGAAGGGGGCCCTGCGTCGATATACGAGACGAGACCAGAAGCATCGCTGCCGCACCGGAGCCGCCCGTTAACGTCGCCAAAGTCGGGATGAAACGATCGATACGGGGTTCTGAGAGCAGTCGCTGGCAGGCGATATCAACGATCGCGCGAGCGCTTTCACAGCAAACCACCAGCGCAGCATCGATGCGACCGAGCCGGATGGCATCGGCGGCCATCACGACACCGTCGACTGCACCGAGGCAAGCATTCGAGATGTCATGGAGGGCGGTTTCTCTGGATAGATCGAGACGAGCCGCGACGGCGCAAGCGGTGGCCGGTTCAAAGGACTCGCGGCACACACCGGTGTATGCAAGTTGGCCGATTTTCGAGGCTGGTATGTCGGCCGAATCCAGCGCCTTCTGGCAGGCAAGAGCTGCCATCTGCGAGATACTGGTGGCTTCCGGCCACCAGCGTCTTTCCCGGATGCCGGTCAGTTGTTCCAACTGGCCCGGTTCGATTCCCATGGCGCTCCACGCCGGGGCGAGCCGATCTTCGAGAGCATCACTGGTGATCACATCCGGAGCGATCTCGATTCCGATGGATGCCAGATGCACTTCTGCTAGCGAAGAAGTATCGGTTTTCATCGATCCTCCCTCAGTCGTTGCATCGAGAAATCTTCCATCGAGTAAATGGGAAGCCCGTCGACACTGAGCATTCCGTCGGCGACGAGAATCCCTCGGTCAATGTCGACGCTCTTCACTGTTGCTTCCACCGAGATCCGGTTTCGTCCCGGGATGACCTGACCACGGTAACACCATCGATGGGGCATACCGGGGGCCATGGTACGTGGTATCCAGGGGCCGTCACCGGTCCAAAGATCATCTGCGACAACTCTCATCAGTTGCAACATCGACTCCAGGCCGAGACTCCCGGGCCACACCGGATCTCCCTGGAAATGCGCATCGAAGAACCACGCCTCCGGATCGACATCGATTCCGCCCTGGATGAAACCGAGTCCCGCCACACCCCCCTGGGGAACGTAGATCTCGACATCTTCCACCATCCGGAAAACTTCTGAAACTCCGGTTTTCCAGCGTGGCATTGTGAATGCGCGTGCTCGGTTTGCTTCTCGGGGCGGAATCGTCCGCGCCACGGCACCCGGAAGGCCGACCTGTTGCTGGAGAGCCTCCGGTGGAAAGAAGCCAAAGTAGGTGTTGCCACGATAGACCGGTCCCGTTTCATCTCTGACTTCGATGTCATAGTGCTGGATCCACATCCCCGCTCCGTGGTCCGCCGCAGTCAACTCGACTCGCGTCGTGAGCAGACCAGTTCGCCGATCGACCGGTCGTACGAGGGTGGCTTCTCCACCGAGGTTACGGAAGTGCAGCGGGCGATCTTGAGACAGGGCGGAACCGACATAAGCAGCGAGCCAACCGCAAGGTTGCAGAGCAATCTCCAGCAGTACCGCAAACGGCATCTCTCCGGTTCCTCCCGCATCGAAATACCACGAGTCCGGATCGGAGAAATACTCCGCGGTGCAAGCGGCACCCGGTGTCACTTCCCAGGGGACCCCTTTCACATCGATGATGCGATCGAGGAAACAGTACGGGGGACCGGGCAGTCTTGCGATGAATCGATCGTTATCGAAGGGAAGGTAGCGGTTTCCAAAGGCCAGGGACGGACGTCCAACGGAAAACTCGAGAATCTGATCGTGGTCATACAGGGTCGGTTCAACCGAAGCGATGCGAGGAGAGTCTCCACCTCCTCCGGGTGCTTTCCAGGGGATCTTGTCAGGCTCCCTCGTGGCCAGGTCGTTCACTTGTGGCCGTGATCGCCACAACTTGTCGATCTTTTGCTCATCGAGTCCCGACAGCCGTAGAGACATCCCTTGCATCTCTACGATGGGGCGACCATCCGCGAGCATCACGGCATCCGTGATGACATAAGGTTCCGGGCGAAAACCGATCTCCTTGACCTCGACCTCGTAGGTCACTCGTCCGGTGGTGGGTAATACCTGACCCCGACAGCGCAGCCTGCCGGCAACGCCCGGTACCGGCATCGGAATCACGTCACCTTCCTCGCCGATCCAGCCCCAGGCAGACAGCAGGGTTCGCAAGGTATGGAGGCAGCACTCGTACATCAGAGTCCCCGGCATCACGGGATCATCGCTGAAGTGACATGTCAGGAACCAGTCATCGGGATGAATTTCGAGATCGGCGACCACCTTTCCTAGACCCCACTCCCCTCCGACAGGCTCCAGCAGGGTGACTCGATCGAGAAGTCGTAGTTTTCCGCCCGGTAATCGAAGTGGATTGGAAATTGGCAAATTGTTGAACCGTGATCCAAAGGCACCGACCAGATCACCGCGCCGAAGAGCCTCCACCTGGTTGCGATCGAGTACCCGGGTTTCAGTTCCCGCCGGAGGACTCCAGTCTTCGGGAGCCACAGGCACATTTCCCTGGTGTTGGGGTACTGAGACAATTCCACGGCCTGAGGCGAGTTCCTCGCGCGAGAAGAAACCTGCGCATCCATCTCGCATCGAGATGAGTGGTTTTCCGTCAACCGTACCCTCGAAATGGAAGCGAAAGAGCAGCGTTTTGTCCTGTCGGAAAAACTCATCGATGTGGATGTCGTAAATGATGGTTTTCCCTGCCGGAGGAAGATCGTCATGGAAGATGATCTGGGCATCGAGCAGTCGGTAGACCGACAGTCCGCGGGTATGCAGATCCACTCCCAGGAATCCAGAAAGAAATAGATCTGCCTGTCCGCTTTCCACGACGATGGCGGTGGGGATCCGGTCTGCATCGAGATACCAGGCCTGCGGCAGCACGTCATGTGCGGTCACGATACGCCCCTTGCCCAGAGACAGCGGCTCTCCCTCGAGGGTGAGGATTCGATCGACCAGCATCAGTGGCTCGTCAGGAAGACGCACCCGTGTGGGAAATGCGTCCGCGGGTGCATGAAGTGCTCCCAGTACAGGCCCCACTTTTCCCCTTGCGAACTCGAGACAGGCTTGTCGATCGAACAAGACGGCGGGCGGTTGTGCTTTTTGCTCGACGGTTTCGGTAGCCGTCAATGTGGCTCTTGCCGCAAGTGCGCGATTTCCCAGTAACCCCGAAGGAGTTGAATCGGTGAGTTCCTGGCGCTGTTTTCGCGCACTGACCAGACGCGCAGCGATGGATCCTTTTTCGCCGACAGGGGACAACAATCCGGAACGGGTCATCGAGACTGGAGCCGATGGTCTCGGTGCGGGCTCGGTCACGACCGGATCGAGCGCGGCAGCGATCTTTGCGATTCGATGTGCGGAGCCTGGGCCAGGAACCAATCCGGGCAATGGTGAGACGATGATCTGATCGGCTCCGTCTCGGATCTCGATTTCTTCGGGACTGGTTTCATCGCTCGGGTTCGTGCCGAGAAATGCTGTCAGGTTGGCCGGTGCACGTTCGGCGATACAGACTGCCAGAATCCGTGCCAGTGACAGTTCAGAATCCTCTCCGCGGTAGCACAGTGCGAGAGTCCGGTGGGGAAGCCCCGAGAGTGCCTTGCGAGTCAGTCTTGAACAGGAGGCTCCCGGCCCCGGTTCGATGAAAATGCGGCCACCTGCTTGCCACAGTGAATGTATCAGTCGCGGGAAGTGAAAACGCTGCCGTGCCTGCTGTAGGAGCGAATCGGCCACTCCATCGGGATCGATGGGAAGCGGTTCTCCGGTGGCGCTCGAGTGCAGGATGGCGCCAGCGATCGGTTCGTGAACCGGCCACAGATGTAGATCCCGGTAGCGAGAAGCGACCTGATCGACCAGATCGCAATGCACCGCCGTGACTCCTTCGAGTGGAAGGATGGTCCAGTTGTTCGAGCGGGCTACCTGGTCCATCTGTTGCGGGTCTCCTCCAACCACCGTCTCCCGGTCGGCATTGACGACCAGCAGATACAGACGGGAGGATCCTGAAATGGCCTGGAGAACTTCTTCCTCGGAGACATTGATCACAGCAACTTGCCACCTGGCAACGCTTCCGGAAGGAAGATTCCAGGCGCAAGCGGCAGCGTGGTGTTCACCGGAGAGCCATCTCGTGAACAGATCATCTTGTTGCAGTCGTTGTTGCATCCCGCGTCTATCGCGCCAGGCACGCAGCGCAAATAGCATCGTGGTTTCTCCGAGGCTATGGCCTGCGGCGCGCCTGGGAATGATTCCACATCCCAGTAACAGATCGGTCCCGATGCAGCCGAGAGACACCTGCGTGAGGATGGAATCCCTGGGATCGTTCGGAATCGCTGCCGAGGATTGCCAGCGCTGTGGAGATCCAAGCAGGGGATAGAGGTCTCCGGAGTGTTCCAGGGTTGATTTCAGGGATCCGGGATAGCGTGTGAACAGTTCCCGGCCGGCTGCTGGAAACAGGCTGCCCGAACCCGGGTAGAGGAAGGTGACATCTCCGGAGAATCCGAGTGGAGTTTCTGAAGACCGGTGCAGCTCCCATAGAGGACCACTCAACTGCAGTGCCGAACCATCGAGCAACGTGGGTACTGACCGCGCCGCTTCGAGCAGAGCTTGCCGGGAACCGAATACGATCGTCACCGCTCGGGCAGCACTTTCGTCCCGGGGATGCCCTCGTAACCATTGGCGGGCCAGTTGTCCCGGGGAACCCTCGTGTTCTGGGATCCAGGATTGCAAACGCCGGGATTCATCGAGCAGTGTCAGGACATCATCGGCTTCGAGGGCAATCACTCCCCAACTCGGCTCTCCCAGTGGCTTCAACTCGGCGGGCATCTGTGCCAGAGACTGCTCAGCCAGTTGTGCCCGGCTGATGACCATGGCACCGCAATCTCCCAGGCGACCCGATCTTTCGACGAGAATCCTGGCCGGTTGGTTTTCAGGTTTGATCCAGGGCATCGGATGATCAGTTGTTCCCGGAGATGGGATGATGTCCCGGGATACCGATGTCACCGCTTGCAGTAACGAGAGCATGAAGCTTGCACAGCCACCCCTGGCCATCGCTGGAGGCAGCAGCAATTTTTCCTGTCGATCCTGCTCTCTTTCCGGTGTGTTTTCTCCGGTGATTTCATCGCTGCAGATGACATGGATCTGTTCGCGAGTCACTCCCGCATCCTTCAGTGCGGCAAATCGGCACGCTTCTCGTGAAGGTGAGTGCGGATCTTGCCTTTCGAGCACTCCGGCGGAAGCACAGCCGATGCCCTCGACGATGGCGATGACAGGATTTCCGTCTCTTCGAGCATCTTCGAGTCTCTGCAGCAACACAGCGGCGGCGGTTTCTACCCGCGCAGGTGCACCATCGATCGCATCGCTGGTACGCCCCAGGATGTCGAGACCCAGATCGGCAGCAGCAGCCATCGCCAGGTCAACATGTCCATCTTGTAGAGATCGAATCGCCAGTTCGAGGGCTCGGTAGGCGCCGATCTCGTCGTTACTGACGGTGTGGGATGGACCTCCTGCACCGACATCACGCGCCAGTCGGCTTGCCGCGATGCTGCCGAGAGATCCCATCACTCGATTGGCATCGAGGGGAGGGCTGACCTCATCCTGCAGTGTGGAGATCCACTGTTGCAACTGAACGGGATCTATTTCCAGACCCAGTTCTTCAAACCAAAGTCGAACGCGTCCGGGGAGCATCCAGCGCAGATGGTACAAGCTACTTCTGGGGTCGAGTTCGAGGCCGACGAAGAGACCTCCTCGTTCTCCCAGTTGCTCCAGCCGACAGTTGTTCATCGCTTCGCGCGCGACTTTCAGCAGTGCCAGTTGCTGGGGCAGCAAATCGGCCAGCTCTCTCGGAGGGATGCGGTAAGCCAACGGCGATGCACGCAGTCGGCCACAACTCTCCCCGTCCGGAAACTTTAGTCCATTTTCCACAGCCCATTGCGTGCTCGGGACACCGAAATCTCCTGGCATCGGTTGAGCAGAGATTTTTGAAGGGAGGCCCAGAAGTGCCGCGGCCACCTGGTCGGATCCATGATGACGGCCAGCGATGGCACCGAGACCGATGATCGCCACGGCAGCCGGTGAGCCAGCAGTGACCTGTGACGAGATCACCGATGCATCGACCGTCTCGCTGGCAACGGGGGTGTGGGGCGGTTCTTCCACCAGCAGATGGGCGTTGATTCCTCCGAAACCGAAGGCGCTCACCGCGCCTCGGCGGGGAGCTCCAGATCGTCTCAACCACGGTTCTGGTTGTACCGGGATGCGGAACGGACTGTCTTCGAGAGAGAGCCCGGCGGGCAGGGTTTTGTGGTCGGGGAGTGCCGGGATCTCTCCTTGTCCCATCGCCAGCAATACCTTGATGACACCTGCGGCACCGGCTGCGGTGAGCGTATGGCCTATGCATGCTTTTACCGATCCGAGCGCGCATTGGCCGTGACGCCACGAGCGCGATTGCCACAACTCGAACAAACTACGCAGTTCGGTGGCATCCCCAACCGGAGTTCCGGTGGCATGGCACTCGATGTAATCGACATCTTCGGGAGACCAGCCGGCTTGCTGGTAGGCATCCATCATCGCACGTAACTGCCCCTCACCCGATGGAGCCAGCAGTCCGCCCGCTCGATCGTTGGAGAGTCCCACGCCGTGGATCACGCCGAGCACCGGGTCTGCTGCGCTGAGCGCATCATCGAGCCGCTTGAGAAGCAGCACTCCTGCACCTTCTCCGACCAGCAAGCCCTGACCTCTGTCATCGAACGGGCGACATTTTCCCTCCGGTGAGAGTGCGTGCAGTTGAGAGAATCCCATCTGCGTAAACAGGCTATCGGGTCGCGAAACTCCTCCCGCGAGCGCCGCATCGCATCGATGAGCCGAGAGATCCTGGCAGGCTATGGCGATGGAGTAGAGGGATGAGGCACACGCAGCATCGAGTGTCGAAGCACCACCGCGGAGTCGCAACGCACGCTGCAATGCGGAAGCTGGTAGCGATGCATCGTATCGATCGAGCGGATGGCAACTGGGGGTCCCACGAGGTCTACGATCTTCACGGCCTCGGCCTTCGAGGATTAACTCCTCGATGGTGTCTCCGATGATCGATTCGGCCAGCGCTGATGTGGAATCGGTGGGTAACAGTAACTGACCGAGGATCACACGCGTTCGATCAGGGTCCAGATCACTGGTTATCGATCTAGCAGCCTCGACACCCGCGATGACCGCCAGCCTCACCGACGGGTCGAGCGACTGCACCAGATGCTCATCGAGGTCTCCAAAGTCGCCCTCGGGAAGATCGATGAAGCAGCCGCGCTGGGATCGAACTCGATCGTGAACGGGCTCGGATCCTGCCAGCGCCTGGTCTGGCGGCAATGCCCAGCGACCAGCGGGGACATCCCGAGAAGTATCCCGGCCTTCTCGAATCACCTGCCAGAAAGATCCAGGGGTGGGAGACTGCGGAAAGCGGAGGCCGTACCCGACCACTGCGACCGGATTCAGGGACTTGCTTCTTCCGGTAGACGATCGTCGCGGAATGCACTCTCGAGAGAGGCATCGATGATCACTTCGGCACCCTCGATGGTGATGGCTGGGATTCCCGAGCGATTGAGAATCTCTACTCGAGCCCGGGCGCTGGATCCTTCGGTTTCGTCGATATGAATGCGGGTTTCCAGCAATCCGGAATCGAGGTTCTGATGGCAGCGGAGCCTTTCGATTCCACAGGGCAGACAGGGAGCCTCGCGCTGGGAACGGCTCCATAGAATCAGGGCCTGGAAAGCCGCATCGATGCGCAGCGGATCGAGGAACCAGTGGTGTCTCAAGGGATCCCGGAACCAGTGAGCTGGAGATTCAGCGCCGTGTGATCGGAACGAAATACTGTCGACGGAAATTTCCGATACGGTCTTTATGCAGCGGAAGGTGTCGCCGTGGAACAACTGCTTGCCATAACCGGGATCGTCTTCATCGGAATAAATCGGTGCGATCAGATTCGAGCGTGCGGGGATGCGTTCTCCCAGTACCACCTCGGCACGGGCATGGACTCGCTCGGGGAATGCCTCCGATCGGATCTCCACCGGGACCTGCAACAGGTTTCCTCGAGCCACGGGGGTATCGGTGAAAAGAGTCACTTCCAGGTCTTGATCATTATCGAGGATCACGCCCTTGAGAACGCGGAACTGATCAATTCCGTGCAAATCCAGCCCCGGGTGGCGGTGCGCTGCAGCAGTCGCGCACCACTCCAGTAACAACGCCGCCGGGACCACTGCACGAGAGCCAAGAACATGATGCCGAAGCGGTTCCATCCGATCGAGTGAGATGGCAATCGTGGCGCCACGTTCGCCAGTAGTTGCGGGCCGATCACCATCTACTGGTCGCTGCGGCTGTGTCCTGGCCAGTTTCCGGTCGCGAGGGAGGCGACCTAGTTGCTCAAGAGCGATCTTTGCAGGATCGAGCGTCGCAACGATCAGACACTGAGGAGGTCCCTTGGTTTCCATAGTTTCGAGGAACAGACGCGCACCGAGTCGCAGCGGGATGAGATCGACTCCTTCCTGGTGAAAGATGTCTCGCAGGCCACTGTGGACCATTCCACCATCCCAGGGGCCCCACCCGATGCTGCGGATTCGGCAGCCGGGCCTCCGCGTTGTTTCGATCTGAGCGATGCGGTTGAGAGTCTCGTTGGCGGCGGCGTAATCGCTCTGTCCCTTGCGGCCCAGTCGAGCAGTCATCGAGGAGAAGAACGCGATGAATTCGAGTTCTTCTGCTCTGCAGATGGAGAGGAGGTGGCGGGCAGGGTCGACCTTGGTACTCCAAACCTGTTGAAATTGTTCATCGCTTTTTTCGGTGATCCAGCCATCGGCGAGCACTCCTGCGCCGTGGATGATCCCTCTCACGGGTCCGTTTACCGTGCGAGCTTCTTCGATGGCTTTCTCCAGAGATTCGCGATCTCTGACATCGACACTGCGATAGACGACCGAGGCGCCGAGTGCTTCGAGGGCTTCCATGCGAGCGCCGATTTCTCGCGAGTTGCGGATCGTCTGTGCCTGTTCACGGATCTGTGTCGGCGTGAAATCCTGTCCGTGGTGATCAAAGAGATGATGTTCGAGGCGATCATCAGGCAGGTGGCGTGACCATTCCGGCTCGTTCTCCGGTTCGGGGGTGCGACCCAGCAATAACAGGTTCGGTCGATACTTGCGGGCGAGTTCATCGATACAAGTTGCCGTGATACCACGTGCTCCTCCGGTAACGACGACAAGCCCGGAGTTCATTCCTGCTTGCTGGTGAAGAAGCGGAGGGTTGTCAGATCCACGCTGCTGTTGCTGTAGTTCCAGCACGATTCGCTGCGTCGGAGAAAGCCCCACCTCGACTCCCTCGCCATCGAGAAGTTCCTCGATCAGTTCTTCGGCGGCTCGTGAGGGAGAATCGAAATCGGTCGAGAGATCGAATGTTCGGACGGTGATCTCGGGCCATTCCCTGGCGGCGCACTTGGCAAGTCCAGCCAGCGCGGCCCCGGTAGCATCCGGATTGCTGGCTGGATTGGTCCCGAGACCGAATTTTCCATCGCATCTCTGGATGAGAGCCACCAGCGAACCAGATGCAGCGGTTGCCGATTGCAGGGCAAGTCCGGCCCTGCGCAGCCACCGGAAACTGTTCAAGATGGCAGCGTCAGGATCCTGCGGTGAATCGACCACCAATAACATCCCACCGACATCGGCATCGCGGGTTGCTGATTCCTGAGCAGACTCGAGTCTTTTCGGTTGTGCATCGATTCCGGCGGCACGCAACCGTTCGATGATGCACTCGCACAGTTGAAGATCATCGCAGACGACCCAGAAGGGCAATCCATTGCCGGGAATGAAGCGAGAACTGTGGGCCTCTCGTGGGCGGGAGATCGCTATCGGGGTCGCTTCGATGAGTTCTGGAGGCTGCGACTCATCCTCGACAGAAGAAATGACCTGCTGGGGGGCGGGGTCGATATCGAGGATCGCTGTCGGAGCGGGCGAATCGGGTCGAGAGGTGGCGACATCCTGCTCGATCGCCTGGCCTATCGGCGAATTTTCGTACCACTCGACGATGGAGAGGATGGTTCGGAGAGTACCGAGCATCTCGGGAGGGATGGCGGCCAGATCGGGTCTCTTTTCGCGCAGTGCCGAGAGGATCTCGACTCGCTTGATGCTATCGATACCGAGATCTGCTTCCAGGTCGAGATCGGTACCGATCGCGGTCACCGGATAGCCGGTTTTCTCGGCAACCACTTGCTGGATCGTGACGGTCAGCGTATCCGTCTGGCCAGAAGCGGCGGTGCTTTCCACGGCTACCGGCGAAGCGGGTGTGGCAACAGGAGGAACACTGGAGATTGGGTGGGTTTCGGGAACCGGAGCACTCGGGGGTTGTGATTCCGGTTGTTCGGTCTGATACCAATCAGCGATGGCGTCTATGGTTCGCAACGTGCCGAGTAGTTCGGGGGGAATCGCGGGCAATTGCGGCTGTCTTTCGCGCAATGCCGAGAGTATCTCGACTCGCTTGATGCTATCGATACCGAGATCTGCTTCCAGATCGAGATCGGTACCGACTGCAGATTCGGGATAACCGGTTTTTTCAGCGACCACTTCGACGATGGTGGAGCGGATTTCCGCAGCAGCGGGTGCTGGCACTCGAGGGGGCGGCTCGATCGGCTCAACAGGAGTGGGGGCGGCGCCGGCTGGTTTTTCAGCGGGTGCCACGAGATCGACCTGCTCCACCGAACTCGTCGATCTGCTGGCAGGGGTCGCTTCAACAACGGGGACCTCAACAGCGGGCTCATGCAGACTTTTCTCGAGCAGATCTTCAGCGGTCCGCTGTGCCTCGGAGAGTCGCTGCTGGGCACCAAGGGCACCCTCAAGCGCTTGCATCAGGGCTTCCTGAGAGTCATCGAGAAGCGTAGGCGGGCTGGATGGCCCCGCGGCTGGATCTGGAACTGGATCGTTGGCATCGATGGTCGGAGGTGGAGCAACGACAGCGGTAGAGCCAGTTTGAGACGAGACTTCTCCGGGACGGAAGTTGGAACCGCGGATCATCACCACGAGGCCGTCATCGGTTTCTGGTGCAACTACCGAGTTGGGATCCCATTGAGATAGATCCACACGATGGCCACGCACAGCGATCCGGGCGATGGCCCGTGCCAGGTCGGAACCGTTTTCCTTGTCACCGTCGGTAGCGATCGCCATCGATTGAGGAGAGATCCCAGACAGGATGGTACGCATCAGCCCCGTCAGAACCTGGCCCGGACCGACCTCGAGGAATGTGGTCGCTCCGAGACGCACCATCTCCTCGATCATATCGACAAACAGTACCGGACGCGCAATCTGGTGAGCCAGCAAGTCACGGGCGGCATCTTCGTCTTGTGGATATTCTCGCCCGGTACTGTTGGCGAGAATTGGTGCTTTGCTCGGATGGAAGCGGGCTTTTTTCAGGATCTCCTGGAACGGATCCGCAGCCGAGGCGACTTCGGCGGAGTGGAACGCCGCCGCTACCGGCAGTTTTTGATTTCTGATCCCTCTCTGATCGAGGATTCCCATCGCATCCGCGATGGCAGACTGCGGTCCGGACAGGACCGCTTGCTGGGGTGCATTTCGATTCGCGATCACCAGTCGCGGACAGTTATCGAGGACGAATCGTTCCAGCTCTTCGATGGGCAGAGCGACGGCGAGCATCGACCCTGCATCGGATCCTCCTGCGCGCGCCATCAGACGACCGCGGAAGTTAGCCAGCTGGTGGAAGTCGGTCTCCCGGATGCGGCCCGAAGCGGCCAGTGCGGTCAGTTCTCCGAAGGAATGGCCTCCGAACATGTCTCCCTCGATGCCGAACTGACCCAGTACCCGGTACAGGCCCAGACTTACCGCACCGATGGCCGGTTGTGCCACATCGGTACGTCTCAGAGCTTCTTCTTGAGCCCCATCTTCTTGATTCCAGCTTCTCGGAGGCCAGATCCTGCTGGCGAGTCCCGCTTCTCCCTGTTCGTTCCAGAAAGCGCACTCGGCATCGTCGACCACCTGCACCATCTCGGGGAAGCGACAGCAAGCGGTGCGCAGCATGTCGACTCTCTGGGAACCCTGTCCCGGAAAGATGACCGCCAGTGATCCTCGAGCCGGTCCGCTGCCTCGATCGATCCCGCTCGGCAGGTTCCAGTTCGGGTCCTTTTCCTCGACCAGTGTGCGCAGTGCTTCATCGAGCAGACCCTCGATCGATTTTTCGATGTCCTGGGTGATGGTGAGCCGATGCTCGTCGTGATTGCGGAACCGTGCCCGGCTATCCTGGGCGATGGCATCGAGTTGTAGTTGTGAATCATCTGCTGTGACTGCTGCGCGGATTTGCTCGAGCTGGTGCTGGAGTTTTTGCTTCGAAGATGCAGAAATGGCAAACAGGCGTGCCAGTTGCTGCCAATCGGTCTCGGTGCGGCCGGGAGAGTTCTCTTCCAGTATTGCGTGAAAGTTGCTTCCGCCGAATCCGAACGAGGAGACGGCTGCACGACGTGGGGAATCTGGTCTGCGGATCCAGGGTCGGGGGCTCGATTCGATGTGGAAAGGTGTGCTTTCATTCTGGAGTTCGGGTAATGGTTCTCGGATCTTGATGCTCGGAGGCTGGACCTTGTGATGAAGAGACAACACTGCCTTGATCAAGCCGGCGGCACCGGCGGCAGCCTTGGTGTGACCGATCTGAGATTTGACCGAACCGAGCGCGCAACTCGCCGGTTGTGATCCGCCTCTGGAATACACTTCCTGAAGAGCCTGCAGTTCGGTCGCGTCACCGACCTGGGTTCCGGTGCCATGGGCCTCGACCAGTTCGATGGTCGAGGGTGCGATCCCGGCCAGCTGGTAGGCATCCTGGAGAGCTCGCTGCTGCCCTGCAGCCGTCGGGGCATAGATCGCTGCTCCCTTGCCATCGCTGGAGGTTCCGATGGAGAGGATACGAGCGTAAATCCGGTCTCCGTCGCGGACGGCATCGGAGAGCCTCTTGAGCACCACCATCCCGATCCCTTCCCCGAGGATGGTGCCATCTCCTTGCCGATCGAAGGGGCGCGCATCGCCGGTCGGAGAGAGTGCCGGCGTTTTCGAGAAGCACATGTACATGAAGATATCGTTGAAGGTATCGACACCTCCTGAGATGACCAGATCACTTCGTCCGCTGCGGAGTTCCAGGATGGAAAGATGGAATGCCGCCAGCGAAGAAGCACAGGCAGCATCCGTGACACAGTTGGTCCCGTGCAAATCGAGTCGGTTAGCGATCCTTCCGGCAACGACGTTTCCGAGTAGACCGGGGAAAGAGTTCTCCTGCCATGGGACGTAAGAGTCAGAGATCTTCTGCACTACCTCGGAGGCGGTTTGCTCGTCGACGCCGGCTTCTCGCAAGGCCTTCCACCAGTGGGGGTGTCCGAGGCGAGCTCCCAGCGGAACCACCAGTTCCAGGGCACCGGTGACCCCGAGAATCACCGATACACGCGAGCGATCGAAACTCCTCTGGGGATCGTAACCCGCATCGAGCAGTGCCTGGTGCGCAGCGACGAGCGAGAGAAGTTGTGATGTATCGGTCGCCTCCAGATCGCGCGGGGTGATCCCGAACTGTAACGGACGAAAAGGCACCGGGGTGAGGAAAGCACCCCTGCGTCCGTAAGTACGATCGGGGGAGTCGCGATCGATGTCGTGGTATTCCCCGGGATCCCAGTATCCGTCCGGGATGTCTTCGATGAGATCGTTGCCACTGCGGATGTTGGCCCAGTAACTGTTGTGGTCGTCTGCTCCTGGAAACAAACATCCGATGCCGATGACGGCTATCGGCTCCTGATCGTGGGCTGGAGGCTTCACATCGGCGGCATTCATGTCGTGGTTCCTTGCAGGGCCGATGATGCCGCGGGGATTCTACGAGGCGACGGGTCCAGAGAGACGGGCACCCCCTGTCTTCGAAGGCTCTCGCGGCGAGTTGCGAGGGCCGCTCCGTGCATCAGTACGCGCGAGACATCAGCAACGCGTCTGGCTGCCGGATCTGCCAGCCAGGTATCTTTCGTCCATTCATTGAAAGCTCCCATCGCTGGTCCGCACCATACCTGGTAATCGAGTTGACGGTCGGGATCTCCGGAGTTGGCCCAATCGGAGGATTTTCCCAGGTACCACCGGAAGATGAGGGCCATCCGATGATGAGGGTCACTGGCGGCTTTTTGTAGTTGAGCCGGTTCTCTTTCGTTGAAGAAGCGTTGTGTCAGTTGCCAGACATCATCGAGAGACATGCGAAAGAACTCCTGCTCCAGTCGGTCTCTGTCGGCTGGCGGGATTTCGTCGATGGAATCATGATTGCGATACAACTCGAGCAACCGTTTTGCGCGCGGTCCGAACAAGGTGCCGCGGCGAAGTACCTGGAGATGGACACCGAGTTCGAACATGTCAGCGGCGGGAGCCATGATCACATCGGCGGGCCCGACCTCTGCCAGCATCTGGCGCACCGGGTCGCTGGAACCGGATTCGACGCATGCCTGGTGCACCGAGCCGATGACCACGTAATCGGCACCCAGTGCGAATGCTGCAGCGATCGCATCGGGAGTGCCCAGTCCTCCCGCGGCGCCGATCTTGACGCTAGCGGCGCTCGGCAGGTCGCGGGCGATTTCATCCCGGAGCCGCTGGAAGGCTGGAACCAGGGTCGTCATCGGGCGATTGTCGGTGTGACCGCCGGAATCGGCCTCCGCGGTCAGGTCATCACAGAGAGGCTTTGAACGGGCCCATTGAGCCTGTTGGGGGGTAATCTCGCCAGATTTCAGCAGTTCATCGACGATCGCCGGCGGTGCCGGCGATAGGAAGTGTCGCGCCACCTCG
>JBBWWE010000187.1:0-2816 GCA_050256595.1 Planctomycetota bacterium | reverse complement strand
GGTCCTTGAAGGTACCGGGTTCAGACTCGTCCGCATTCACCACCAGGTACTTGGGCTTCTTGGAGTTCTTGGGTACGAAGGCCCATTTGACACCGGTGGGGAACCCGGCTCCGCCTCTGCCGCGCAGATTCGAAGCCTTGACCTCTTCGATCAGGTCATCCGGATCCCATTTCTTGAGAGCCTTTGCCGCCTGCTTGTAGCCGCCCTGCTTCTTGTAGAAGGCGAGGGTGTGGCAGTTCTTCTTGCCGATGTCAGCAGTGAAGATCTTCTTGAATTTCATCCGTTGACTCCTTGCGATGCTTCGGAGCGCAACTGCTCGATCAACTGATCAACATCCTCGAGGGTGAGTCCCTCGTGATAATCATCGTTGCATTGCAACATCGGTGCTGTGTCGCAGGAGCCGAGACACTCCACTTTCGACAGCGAAAAGAGACCGCATTCGGAGGTCTCGCCCGGACTGATTCCGAGTCGTTCGGAGATCCTGGTGACAACATCCTCGGAACCCCGGAGAGCGCAGGAAAGGGTGCTGCAGACTTGCAGGTGGAACTTGCCGGTGCCGGCTCGGCGGTAGTGGGTATAGAAGGTCACCACACCGAAGACAGAGGCAGGAGAAATCTCCATCAGATCGGCCACATAGCGCATCTCCTCAACGCCGAGTTCGCCGAATTCCTGTTCGGCCAGACGAAGAGCGGGCAGCAGAGCCGCCCGACGTGTCGGGTAGCGCGTCAGAAACCACTTGTACTGTTTCATCGCCTCGCGGGAGAAGGAGAGGGTTTTTGCCAAGGTGTTCCTACCTGTCCAGTTCGCCAGCGATGACGTGGAAACTCGAAAGGACTGCCACCGCATCGGAGAGCATTCCGCCCTCTACAAGCCGTGGGAAGATCGCGTAGTTGTAGAGAGATGGCGGGCGAACTCTCAGACGATATGCGGTATCGGATCCGTCGGAACAGATGAAGTAGCCCAGTTCGCCGCAGGGTGCTTCGGTTGCACTGTAGATGGAGGCGCCTGCTTTCGGTCGGATTCCATGTCCAAGCATCACCAACTTGAAGTGGTGGATCAGGGATTCCATGTCGGTGTGAACCGCGTCTTTTGTCGGAAGGCTGGTTTTGAAGTCGTCATGGACGACCGGGCCATCGGGAAGAGTCGCCATCGCCTGACGGATGATTTCGAGTGATTGCTCGATCTCCTCCATCCGTTGCATGTAGCGGGCGAAGGAGTCTCCCTCGGTCTGCAACGGCACGTTGAAATCGTACTTGTCATAACCGAGGTAGGGCTTATCACGACGAACATCCATGTCGAGGCCGCTGGCACGTGCAATCGGTCCGCTCAGTCCCCACGAACGAGCATCTTCCTTGCTGACGATTCCGATCTCCTTGACGCGATCGACAAAGATCTTGTTGTTGAGGAGCATCGTATGAATTTCATCGATCAGTGGAGGGAACTCATCGAGGAAGGAGTAAACCAGGTCGGGAAAGAACTCCGGTACATCCCGCATGATGCCTCCGACCCGGGTCCAGGAGGTGGTCAACCGGGCTCCGCAGACCGCTTCGATGATGTCGTAGACCAGTTCACGCTTCTCGAAGGCCCATAGCATGATGCTGAAGGCCCCGAGGTCCATTCCCTGCAATCCAACACACAGGATGTGATCGGCGATTCTCGATAGTTCAGCCATGATTACTCGCAGGGCTGCGCAGCGAGGGGGAACATCGATACCGAGCAGTTCTTCGACAGCCACCGAATAACCGACATTGTTGTTGATCGCAGAGAGGTAGTTCATCCGGTCGGAAACAGTGACCCACTGCTGATAGGTCATGTTCTCTCCGAGTTTTTCGAAACCGGTATGAAGAAAACCGATCTCCACGTCTGCCTTGCTGATGGTTTCTCCCTCGAGAGTGAAGATGCTACGAAGCGTGCCGTGTGTGGCCGGATGCTGGGGACCGAAGTTCATGACCAGCTTGCCGTCACCTTCATCCTCGATGACATGAGTTGCCCCGCTAGAGGAGATGCCAGAACGGTGGTCGCTCCACCCCTTGGCGAGTTCCTTCTCCAGAGTCTTTGCAGTGGGAACGGGGGTGTCCCGTGCTTCACTTGCGGGGCTTGGAGTCACGTTTGACCTCCTCGGTATATTCAGGTGTGTGCATGCCGCGCCCGATGCTGGTCGGGTAGTCGGTCGGTTCCTCTTCGACCATCCGGTCTCCACGAGCGACCACCCGTGGGAACTGGCGCCGTTCCCCGCGCCCTGTCAGCGGGTATTCCTTGAGCAATGGGAAGGTGGGATAATCTTCGGGCATCAGCAGTCTCCGCAGATCTGGATTGCCCTCGAAGACGATGCCGAACATGTCATGAGTTTCTCGTTCACCCCAACGTGCAGAATCCCAGAGATCCACCACCGAGGAAAGGGTGGGATCACTCTCCCCGAGCCAGACGTGGAGACGAAACTGGTCGGGGTGGGCTCCGAGTCGACGGAGCACGTAAACAACCTGGAATCGTTCGAGTGTGTCTTTGCCGAGATAGTCGATGGCAGTGACATCGACGAGGAAGTCGTAGCCCTGTTGATGCCTGAAGTTTTCCAGCAGCGACCGATGGTCTGGCGCCTTGCAACTGAGCTGGGTCTGGCCCTGATGCTCGATGGTCTCGAGAATCAACTTCTGCAGGGAGGACGGTAGGGCAGCGTGTGCCGGGTATTGTTCGGACATGTCAGCTCCCGTGCTTTCCGCTATCGAGTCGCTCCTCGCCGACCAGTTTCTGGACCTCGAAGATAGCATCGAGTAACGATTCGGGACGTGGCGGGCAACCCGGAACGTAGACATCTACCG
>JBBWWE010000186.1:0-4567 GCA_050256595.1 Planctomycetota bacterium | reverse complement strand
GGAAGTGCCTGATGGCTCGTAGATTGGTCGAGCGAGGTGTTCGCTTCGTACAGATTTATTCGGGCGGAAACCACAACGACAACAACTGGGATGCCCACGGGGATCTGAAGTTCAATCACGACAAGCACGCAGGTGCGACTGATCTGCCGATCGCAGGGCTTCTCAAGGATCTCAAGCGAAGAGGCATGCTCGATGAAACTCTCGTGATCTGGGGTGGCGAGTTCGGTCGTCAACCCACCGCCGAGTACGCCGAGGGCACCGGTCGGGATCACAATTCATACGGGTTCACGATGTGGATGGCCGGTGGAGGAACCAAAGGTGGAACCAGCATCGGGACCACCGACGAACTGGGTGCCGCAGCTGTCGAGGAGCCACTTCACGTCAAAAATCTCCATGCCACGGCGCTCCAGTTGATGGGCCTCGATCCGAACCGCCTTACCTACTTCCATGCAGGTCTCGAACAGAAACTGGTCGGTGTAGAAGGTGCGCAGCCGATCTGGAAAGCCATCTCCTGAGCCACAGGAGCGACAATCGAGTCGATCCCGACATCCAGCTGATCGGTCGGGGGGCGCTGTTGCCTCGCTGTGCTCGGCAGTATCATAGTTGGTAAGAGTCGAGGAGGTCGATATCGCAAACTCAGGTTCACCCACAAAGCTCCTCTGCGGAGGTATGTTTCTCGTTTGCCTCATCATTCCCGCCCTCTGCATGGCACAGTTCAATCCAACCCTGTCCACCAGTTTCGATAATCTCGAGGCAGGGCAGCCAAGCGGTTTCACTCAGGAGGGATTCTTCGCTGAGGGACAAGAGGGCCCCTCCTCCATGCTGATCCAGTTCGACCGTGGTTCCTTCGACTTCTCCGGATATGCTCCCGGAGACTCGGCCGGAAGCCTGGTCGTCGAGGTCTTCGTTCAGGTAATAGTTCTTACCATCTCCGGCGATATCATCGCGGATGTTCAGGTCACCTCGGTCGGCGCCAACACAATGGAGGCGGCCGCTGTCATCACCGCCATCACCGGTAATGTACCGTCTGGACTTGCGCTGCTGGGGATCGATCTCAACATCGGAGATACCGCTTTCAATGTCCTCTTTACCGATCTTCCCGGAGACTCCGGCGCCACCATGAATGTCACCGACGCGGGTACCTTACCGTTGAGTGGCAATCTCGATTTCGACGTACCGCTGACCTGGACAACTCCGGACATCCTCACTCACTCTCCCTCCGGCGGAGATCTCACCGTCAACTCGATCCTCACCTCGACCACTGGAATCGTGGCATCCTTCAACGAGGTCTTCCCCCTCAATGGCGGCTCCAATCCTCCGGGCGCTGAGTTCAATCGGGGCGACGCCAACCAGGATGGTGGATTTGACATCAGTGATCCGATCACCATGCTCGGTTTCTTGTTCAACAGCGGCTCGGTTCCTTGTCTGCTCGCCTGCGATGCCAATGACGATAACGGGGTGGACATCTCGGATGCCGTCTACTGTTTGAGCGGGCTCTTCAGCACCGGCGCTCTGCCTCCTGCTCCTCATGGTGTTTGTGGGGAAGATCCGACTCCGGGATCACTGAGTTGCGACGCAACGAACAACTGCCCCTGATTCTTCATGCATTGGGAGGTCAGCATCAAAAACTCTCGATCATCGACCAGGATCTTGTTCACGGCACTGCTGGTGGCTTGCCTGGCCATCCCTGCTCTTTGTGCGGCACAGTTCAATCCATCGGTAACCACCAGTTTCGATAACCTCCAGGCGGGGGTACTGAGCGGCTTCAGCCAGGAGGTTCTGTTTCCCGAAGGCAGCGAAGGACCCTCCAGTCTGGTGGTCCAGTTTGATCGGGGCTCCTTCGACTTCACCGGCTACGTTCCCCAGCAACAGGTGGGTGGCGCCGTAATTGACATCTTCATTCAAACACCGCTCGTCACCATCGCCGGACAGATCATCGTCGAGGTTCAGATCACCACGGTCGGTACCGACATGATGGAGGCGATCGCCATGGTTACCGAGATCACCGGTAACGTAGCGGCAGGTCTTGCATTACTCGGATTCCCCAATCCGACCGGACAGATCGCATTCAATGTGCTCTTTACTGATCTCGCGGGAGACTCCGGGGCCACCATGAGTGTCATCGATGCCGGAAGTTTACCGCTCAGTGGCATCCTTGATTTCGATCTCCCTCTGCTCTGGACAACCGAGGCTATCCTCCTTCACTCTCCGTCTGCAGGGGATCTGGTCGTCGATACCTTTTTCACCTCGACCACTGGTGCCACGGTTACTTTCGAAGAAGTGTTCCCCCTGGCCGATCCTCTGGGAGCAGAATTTCAGCGTGGCGATTGCAACACGGACGGGTCTTTCAACATCGCGGATGCCATCTTCACACTCGCCTCTCTCTTCAGTGGAGGGCCAGTGAGTTCCTGTACCGATGGGTGTGATTCTAACGATGACGGAAGCGTCAATATTGCTGATCCGATCTACAGCCTGGCAGCACTGTTCAGCGGGGGGCAGATGCCGGATCCGCCGAGTCCAGGCTCCTGTGGCTACGATCCAACGGATAGCGACTTGCTCGATTGCGCGATCTATGACGGCTGCTGATCGAGAATCTGATCTGCAATAACTTCGCTGCAAGAGGAGGTCTGTATCAAATATTCCCGCTCAACGACCAGCATGCTTCATCGAAGTTTGCTTCTGTTGTGCCTGGCGATTCCTGCTCTTTGCAGTGCACAGTTCAACCCCAGCCTATCGACCAGTTTCGACAACCTGCAGGCGGGACTGCCTAGCGGTTTTACCCAGAATGCCTTCTTTCCTGAGGGGGGCGAGGGGCCCTCGAGCATGCTGATCCAGTTCGATCGGGGATCCTTTGACTTCACGGGTTATGCCCCCGGCCAACTGGTGGGGGGCCTGATCGTCGATGTCTACGTACCGACACCGATTCTCACCATCGCCGGACTGATCATCGCCGAGGTCCAGGTCACCGCTGTCGGCACCGACACGATGGAGGCGATCGCCGTGGTCACGGAGATCACCGGCAACGTGCTACCCGGTCTCGCGCTGCTGGGAATCCCCGATCCGACCGGCGAGACCGCCTTCAATGTCCTCTATACCGATCTTCCCGGAGATTCCGGCGCCATCATGGATATCACCGACGCTGGCAGCCTACCGCTGGGTGGCTCTCTTGCTTTCAACGTACCGCTGATCTGGTCGACCCCTGCCATCCTCACTCACTCACCCTTTGGCGGAGATCTCACCGTCGATACGTTGCTCACTTCCTCGTCAGGTACGCCCGCACCCTTCAGTGAGATCTTCATCCTCGATGGTGGCATCGACCCCCCGGCTGCGGTGAACTCGCTCACCTGTTCCGGCGCAGGGCAGGCGGTACTTCTGCAATGGAACAATCCAGAGATTTACGATTCGATCGAGTTACGTCGCAACGGGTCCTTGCTTGCCGATCTGGCCGGGGACACGAGTTCCTACCTCGACCAATCTCCGGAACCGGGGACAAACCTCTACGAGGTGCGCGGAATCAACGAGGGACTCCTGAGTGATCCAGCCAGTTGCTCTGCCGACATTTCCATCCCTGTGAACCGCATCACGGTCACCTCTGTGACGACCAGTCCGGGTTCACAGTTTGACGTTCCGATTGTCGCGGATCTGGAACTGGCCACCGAAGGATACGCGTTCCCCATCTCCTTCGATCCAACACTGCTGTTGATCGAAGATGCCTCTGTCGTTGGATCCGCTGCTGCGGATGCAGATTTTCTCTCCTTCGATGTCGACACTCCTGCAGGCGTTGCTTCGGTCACGCTATTGATGGACTTCGGCGGCATCGAAACGATTGCTCCCGGAGCGGATGTCCCTATTTGCTATTTACAGGCAAGTATCATTGATAATGCACCCAATGGTGTGTCGACCGATCTGGTCCTTCCGGTCGTCGCCGGCTCGCCACCGGTGGCGGCGGTGATTGTTCAAAATGGCGGGGCAGGTTATGCACCACTGAGAACCAATGGCACCATTTTTATCGAGGGGAACTCTGCCAGTGCATTCGTCCGCGGTGACAGCAACTCGGACACGATGGTCGACATCGCAGATGCGGTGACCGTGCTGGATTATCTGTTCTCGGCAGGAATCGCACCGGGTTGTTTCGATGCCAGCGATGCCAACGATGACGAATCTGTCGATGTCGCCGATGCGGTGCAGATTCTCGACCTTCTCTTCTCCTCGGGAGGACCGTTGCCGGCTCCCGGAGCCGACGGTTGCGGAATCGATCCGACCAGCGGATCGCTCGACTGCCAGCAAGGCATCTGTCCCTGATCCGCAATAAATCCGCAACTCAAGGACAACTGGAGAAGTTTTCGCACCCGAATGGTTTTCCGGTGGGATCCGCACCACACACATCGAAGGGGTCGGGAAGAGGATCCCCACCGATGAAGAGGTACGTTAACAACGTCACACCATCGGCAATGTTCAGATCTCCGTCATCATTTGTATCCACGGTAGCGACACAACTGATGGTTCCTCCGGTGAACAAGAACGACAGCAACGTCACCCCGTCAGAAACATCCAGGTTGCCATCATC
>JBBWWE010000185.1:0-10171 GCA_050256595.1 Planctomycetota bacterium | reverse complement strand
TCACATCGGTCTCGCTCGCGGAGATGTAGCCTCGAAGATCCTGATCGCTGGAGATCCCGAGCGTATCCGCAGGGCTTCTTCGCGCCTCGATCAGGTCGATGGCGAGTGGACTTGCCGGGAGTTCCTCACCATCACCGGTCTGTGGAACGGCCAACCGGTTTCGTTGATGGCCACCGGAATCGGAGCCGCCAACATCGAAATCGCGATGATTGAACTATCCGCCATCGTCGATGATCCGGTCATCATCCGCGCTGGTTCCTGCGGGGGTCTGGATCCTGCCATAGAACTGGGAGATCTCGTCGTCAGCTGGGCAGCAGTGAGGATGGAGAACACTTCGACCACCTTCGTACCGGAGGGATACCCGTCGGTCGCTCACCCCGATGTCATCCAGGCTCTGCTCGGCTCAGCCGCCAACAAGGACATCCCTGCACATCTTGGAATCACTGCCACGGCACCTGGATTTTACGGTGCCCAGGGACGTGAAGTTCCCGGCTTCCCTGCAAGAAATCCGCAAATCATCGAAGAACTGGCCCGCATCGGAGTTTCCAACATGGAAATGGAGGCCTCGGCCTTGTTCACACTTGCATCGGTGCGGGGTTGGCGGGCCGGTTGCGTGTGCACGGTCTTTGGCCGTCGCCACCATGATCAGTTCGTCCCCCACGACGAAAAACCGGCGCTAGAGGACGCTTGCGTCGATGTCGCGCTCGATGCCCTGCTGGAGATTCAGGATCGCTAGTCGATCGAATCGATCGCAGCGCGGACCATCTGCACCATACGCTTTTGTGATTTCTTGCCAGTCTCGAGCACTTCGTCGTGATTCAGCTTCTTTCCGGAGATTCCTGCCGCCAGGTTGGTAACCAGCGAGAAGGCCAGAACCTTCATGCCGGCTTTGCGTGCGGCGAGAGCTTCCGGAACCGTCGACATCCCGACCAGATCGGCACCCATTTTTCTCAGCATGCTGATCTCGGCAGGGGTCTCGTAAGTCGGTCCCGCAAGAACCGCATAGGTCCCTTCCAGCAGCGGATCCGAATCGTTCATCTCATAACGTACTCGGGCTCGATGGAGCCATTGAAGGTCGTAGACCGCGGCGTGATCCGTTTCGACGTGATGCTCGATCCGCCCAACCATCGACGAGACCCCCTGAAGAGTGAGGTGGTCGGTGATGGCAACCAAGGTTCCGGGAACATACCCGGTTTTGATTCCGCCGGCAGCGTTGGTCAGGACCAGAGAAGAAGTTCCGAGCCCCGCAAGAACTCGTACACCTCGCGTCACCTCCTCGATGGTATGACCTTCGTAGAGATGGATCCGACCACCGAGAATCAGCACGGTTTTATCGCCATAGCGGTATCGAATCCAATCTCCGCCATGACCTTTGACAGATGGCTCGGGAAGCGATGGGATTTCGCCAGCACAGACCCGATCCTGTTCGTGAAAATCGTCATCGAGAAGTTCGATACCAGAGCCGAGGACAACTCCGACATCGGGAGCCGCTGATCCCCAGCGCTCCTGGAGCCAGGATACCGCCTCGGGCTGAAGGGGGTTTTCGTTCACGGCAACAACATACCTGCGACGCAACCGGTCATCAGTGCTGCGACGGTCCCGCCCAGCAATGCGCGCAGTCCCAGTGCCGACAGCCGCGGTCTCAACTGAGGCTCCAGCGATGAGATTCCACCGATCTGGATCGCCACGCTAGCAAAGTTAGCAAAGCCACAAAGAGCATAGGTTGTCAGAGCTTTCGAGCGTTCCGAGATGGGCTCGGCAAGATCAGCAAGCGCCGAGAAAGCGACGAACTCATTGAGTACTGTTTTCATACCGATGAGAGATGCCACCGTCGAAACATCCTTGATATCGACTCCCAGCAACCAGGCAAAGGGATAGAAGATCCAGCCCAGAAGATCGGTCAGATTGAACCAGGGAGAATCGGTCAGAGAGACTTCAGCAGCACCGAAAGCCGTGTGACCGATGGCCATCGCCCAGTACGAGATGTGCTGGGTGATCCACTCGAAACTAGCGTTGAGCAACGCGACCAGCGCGACGAAGGCGATCAGCATGGCAATCACGTTCAGGGCCAGAATCAGCCCCTCACTGGTGCCACGGCAGGCGGCATCGAGAAGATTCGAATCGGTGCGGTGGATCTCCAGTTTCGCAGCACTCGGGTCTCCGAGCTCTTTCTTCTCGGGGTTGAGTAGTTTGGCGGCCACCAGAGCCGCCGGAGCCGACATGAAACTGGCCGCCAGCAAATGACCGGCATCGATTCCCATACCAACATAGGCAGCAAAGACACTTCCAGCGACTGTCGCCATGCCACCGGTCATCAGCGCCATCACTTCCGAATCCGTCATCTTGCTCAGATAAGGCCGAATCACCAGTGGAGCTTCCGTCTGACCGGCAAAGATATTGGCTGCAACAGCCAGGGATTCAGGGCCGCTGGTCTTCATCGTAAACTGCATCACGCGTGCGATGGCCCACACCACCATTTGGAGAATACCGATGTGATAGAAGATGGCCATCAAGGCCGAGACAAAGATGATGGTGCCGATGAGAACGATCCAGAGCTGGAATCCTGCACCATCGACAGCTCCGGTAGCCAACCCACCGAAGATGAAACTGGTTCCATCCTGAGAGTAGTCGAGGATCCCCTGGAAGACCTGTTTGGCACCAGAAGTAAAACTGAGACCGGTAGAAGTACGCAACACCCACCAGGCCAGCAGTAACTGCAATCCGACGCCCCACAAGATGGTTCGCCAGCGAACCTCCTTGCGAGAACTGGAGAGAACCCAGCAAAGACCGATGAGAACCAACAAACCGAGCAAACTGCGGCCGCGATCACTCGACGAAGCCGTGACCTTGCCGCCGGCAGATTCGACCTCGGGAGACTGGA
Organism: Planctomycetota bacterium; assembly: GCA_050256595.1. Lineage (GTDB taxonomy): Bacteria > Planctomycetota > UBA8108 > UBA1146 > UBA1146 > UBA1146. Next base: position 7,290 of record JBBWWE010000185.1, on the reverse strand, counting down.
CATATACCAGCCCTGAAATGGCAGCGAGGATCCGTTGATCGGAATCGGCCGTTTGCAGTGATTGCTCCGTTGCATCCAGAACCGAGAACCCGCCATCTTCCTGGGGAGCCGCAGCCAGTAAATCCCACCCGTCTCCACCAGCTGCGAGGTAGCTGTTGGTCGCGATCCTGATCTCCTGTTGATCGGCAACAGGAGAGCCGCCGAGGCGGATCTCCCCCACCTCGATGTTGCCCTCATCCGCAGAGCCCTCATCCGCTGAGGAAATCTCTACCTGGACCCCATGAAAATCGAGGCCTCGACCATCTGAAGAGAGAGATTTCTTGATCACTTGCTTCAACTGCTTGCCGGTCAGGGTCACCACAGCGACGCGGTTGCCGAAGGGAGAAATCTCGAAAAGGTCCCGGTACAGGATATCTCCGGCAGGAAGACCGTCGCGAATCCCTCCGTGATTATGGAAGGAAGCCGATACACCGGTGGCATTCGCCATCGCATCACAGATCCAGCGGCCAAGTGGCGTGGAAACTGCGCCATTGCTCTTGTGTCCGGAAGGTTTCAGTGCCACCGGTGATTGCCCCACCTTGTGGTCCATCTTTTTCCCGACCCGGCTCTCGACCGCGCTGATCAACTGCTCAAGCACTGGATCTGCTGCTTTTTCCACTGCCGGCACTGCGATCACACTCGATGAAACCTCGAGTCCATCGCCGCCCCTGGTGAACTCGATTCTGCCGACATGCCGGGTCTTGGCTCCAACCTGCGCGACCACGGTTTTATGGGTGGGATCGACCCAGGGAGGATCGACCAGTGTGTGAGAATGGCCACCGACGATCAGGTCGATACCGGAGACTTCACTGGCGAGTTGACGTTCATGCTGGACACCGCTGTGCGAAAGGACCACGACCAGATCCGCTCCGGCCTTTCGTAGCCGATCCCTGGCCGCCTCGACCACCGGAGCCAGAGGTGCCACCACCAGATTCTTGCCCACCTTCGGGTCGATGATGTTGGGGGCATCCGGAGTCAGGATTCCAATCAATCCGACTCTAAAACCACCTCTCTCGATGATGTGCTCCCGGTGAACCGCCTCCTTCAGCAGACCACCAGAGTAGGTGATATTCGAGGCCAGGATTGGAATCCGGGTCGAATGGATCAGACCGAGAAGATTGTCGATCCCGTAGTCAAAATCATGATTCCCGATGGTCGTGGCATCGAATCCGATGGCCTCCATCGCACGGATGACATTGAGACCTCCGCGGTCGGCACCTTCCGGAGTGCCCTGAAACCAGTCTCCTGCATCGAGAAGAAGAAGATGATCGGCCCCGACCTCTTGGCGCACCGCAGAGACGATCTTCTCAATTCCGGCCATGCCCCCGCTGGAACCGGAACTGCCCCTGCGCGGCAGCAACTGGCCATGCATGTCGTTGACATGGAGAACGACGAGACGATCTTCCGCGACCCCTGTAGTCGAGATGCCCACGAGCAGGGCACCGACGAGCAGGGTGAGGATCGATCTGGAGATCATGTCGCCCACTTCCCGTGAGGTTCTTCCGGTGCGAGAGGATAACGGATCTTTTTGCCTCAGGACAGCAGGAGCGCTTGCCATGAGGGGGCTCTGGAATGCATCCTGCGGTCAGGGAATCGAGATCGCCAATGAACTTACCGGATCTACCTGAGGGGATCTTTCGCACCTACGACATCCGCGGAATTGTTGGCACCGACCTCACCGAGCCGATCGTCGAACAGATCGGGCTTGGCCTCGGTGCCCTACTCGGTGCCGAAGGTGCACGAACGATCGTCGTTGGCCACGACATTCGCGCCTCCAGCGCACCCTTTGCACGATGTGTTCGTGAAGGAATTCGTAAGGCTGGTCTCGATGTCATCGAGGTGGGTGAGGTTCCGACTCCTCTGCTCTACTGGGCCGTACAACATCTGGGTGCCGATGGTGGTGTCATGGTCACTGGCAGCCACAACCCCATCGAATACAACGGCCTCAAGATCACCCGGGGCATCATGCCGATCTGGGGAGACGAACTTCAGACATTACGCCTAACAGCACTGAACGCCCAGGAATCAGCCTCGCCCGGTTCGCTAACCCAGTCACAAATCCTCCCGCCTTACATCGAGAACCGCGCCCAAAGATTTCAGTTACCGCCAGGCATGAAGGTGGCCATCGATTGTGGCAATGGCACCGCAGGCCCGGTAGCCATCCCCCTGTTCGAGCGGCTAGGAATACAGGTAGACGCGCTCTATGCCCGACCCGATGGGTCCTTCCCCAATCATCTTCCAGATCCCGAAGTACCTCAGTACATGCAGGCTCTGTGCGACAAGGTCGCCGATGGCGATTACATTTGCGGTTTTGGTTTCGATGGGGATTCCGATCGCGTCGGTGTCATCGATGAAACCGGAACCAAACGATCTGCCGATCACCTGTTGCTTGCCTTCGCCCGCCACCTGCTGATTCAGGTTCCGGGCGGCAAGGTGATCTACGACGTCAAGTGTTCCGACTACATCAAGGACGGTATCGAAGCGGCCGGTGGAGAACCGATCCTCAGCAAAACGGGCCACTCCATCATCAAGGAAAAAATGCAAGAGACCGGCGCCATCCTGGCCGGAGAACTATCCGGCCATATCTGCGTCAAGCACGGAGGAGACGGCTTCGATGATGCCTTCTTTGCCGCTCTACTAACTCTCGAGATCATCGCCACCAATGGTTGCAGTTGCTCTGACCTCTTTAGCGGCATTCCAGAGATGGTCCACACACCCGAGGTCAAGGTTCCGATCGCAGAGCAAGACAAGTTTCAGGTCATGGATGCACTCGGACAAAAGTTCCACGATGACTCTCTCGGTGGTGATCTCATCGATCTCGATGGAGTCCGGCTTTCTTTTGCCGATGGCTGGATGCTGATTCGTGCATCCAATACCACCGCGAATTTGACGGTACGAGTCGAGGGAGACAGCCCCGAGGCGTTGCGCAGGATTGGCGGCATCGTCAGGCAGGCACTCTGTGAGCATCCGGTGGATTTACAATCATTGGACGAGGCCCTCGGTTCTTGACCTGATCTCGATAACAGCGATCAGTTGCCCCCGAGCCGTTCTTTTCGCCAGTCCTGGAAACAACTGCGACGGTCGAAGTAATACCAGGTTCCGTCTCTCTTGCGCGCCCGAGCCGCCGAAGCTTCTCGCTCCACCTCTTGCCCGCATACTGGACAGTGGACAAAAGCCTGGTCATCGATCAACTGACAATTGACAGGGAGATCGAAGATCGCCATGTCCACATTTTTGAGTTCCCATTCCAGAATTTTAAAACTCAGTGGGTGTGCCAGGGTCGCCGTCACCACCTGAATGGTCCCCTCCAGTGGCATTCCCTTGATCTTCTCCAGAGCTTGCAGAACTTCTTCGCTGAAAGCACCACTGGCACGGTGAAAACGTGCCAGTGAAAACCTGGTATCGATATCAGCGACGAGCAGATCCGCGATCAAACGGCCATTTTCTCTCACCAGCACCTGGCGTACCGGCAGACCGAGCCTCTCTCCTTCGGTGGGTTTCTCCTCGATGCTGATTTCTCGAACAATATTTCCATCGCGAGACAGACGCAGATGGCTCGCTGCCAGCAATGCTTTTCGCTCTTCCTCGGGGAGATCCCGGATACGTTCAACCAGCTGTTTTTCCTGCTGGAGTCGGTCCTTCTGGATCCTGGCGAGATCATTGATTTCCCGATACATCGATCGATCGGCAGAGATTTCCCAGAGTACCGGTTCGGGATTGTCGAGCCGCAGTATGCGAATCAAACCACGTTGCCGTTCGTCGAGTAATATTCGATCGGAAGCGATGTAGGCCTGTTGCACCTCGACCACTTCTTCCAGGCTACCTGGTCTACCGATGACCTGCTGGAGCAGCACCAGAACTCTGGTCGATTGCGGCTTCTGGGGTTTCGGCAGTGCTTCCGACGAACCCGCAGGATCCTGAATCACCAGCAGTAGCGACAAAGTCAGTGGCAAAAAAAGCATCAAAGACTCTCCCCGGCCAGTCGTTGCCAATCCAGATCATCGGATTCGATTTGGACCCCATGACCACAAACATCTGTGACCAATGTAACGGTTCCTCCGTCAATATCGATCCCACCAGAAAAAGGACTGTTGACGACGAAAAGGGGTGTATCCAGGTCGATCCAGCGAAATACTCCCGTCCCCCGGGCCAGATGAGCCGAAAAACTCATCGACAGAAGCGACTCCACCATCCCCCCGATCATCAGAGACAGTCCTGCAGCCCTGGCCACCTCGATGATCTTCAGTGCTTCCATGACACCGCTCTTCTGCGTCTTCACATTGATGCAATCGGCGCTACTCGCCCTCACGATTCTCATCGCATCGGCGGCACTGCGACACGATTCGTCGGCACAGATGGGCCACATCTCAAGCGCCCGCAGATGCGCCATCCCTCGTTCGTCGAGCGCTTCGACCGGTTGTTCGAACAACTCGACCGGAATTCCGTCGCTATGGCAAGCCCGCATCATGGCCTCGGCTTCCTCGGCACTGAATCCGCCATTTGCATCCAGGATGAAACAACAATCGGGCGCTGCTCTGGAAATCACCTGAAGTCTTTCCCGATCAAGCGACACACCGTCACGACCGACCTTGACCTTGAGGGTTCGAAATCCCATCCGATGCGCTTCTCGAGCAGAGTTGGCCGCGTGATCCAGATCTCCCGCTACGATCGTCAAGTCGGTGACCAGAGGAGCATCTTTAGCTCCAAAATAACGCCACAGTTGCATCGACTCGGACCTGGCAAAGGCATCCAGAGCTGCCATCTCCAGTGCGACAAGAGCACAGGATGATCCGGGAGAGGACTCCATGATCCGATCGTGAACTTGTTGCGGGAAAACTGGATCCAAACCTACCAGAGCTGGAGCCGCAGCCGCTAACGCATCGAGCGCGCCTGCACGAGTTTGGCCATCGTAGGCGGCAAACGGTGCCGCCTCTCCCAGTCCTGTAGTTCCATCTTGGAGTGTCAGCCGTACCACGGCGGACTCCGCCACGGATGTTCCGCCTCCAGCGATGGAGAAAGACTCTTTCAATTCGAGATCGATGCATGCCACATCGATCGATGAGATCGTTCTCATCGATCCAGAACCCATGCCCCACTGTGAAGCAGTTCTACTTCCTTGCCCTGCGTTGAAACTCCCAGAACGTCCACTTCTTCATCGCTGATCATCATGTCTGTGTGTGCCGAGGAGGAGTTACAGCCAATCTCATCGAGTTGCTCCTTCGAAAGGTTCACTCCATCATCAAGGCAAGTCTTGTAGGCATTCCCGACTGCGATATGACAGGCGGCGTTTTCATCGAGCAAGATCTCGTGAAAAACATGGCCACTCTGGTAAACGGGAGAATCGATCCCGACCAGCGCAACCTCACCTAAACGCCTGGCCCCCTCGTCACTATCGACATACGAACGCAAGGACTCTTGTCCGGAACTGGCCTCGAAATCGACCAGCACTCCGTCCCTGAAAGTCATGTGAAGATCCTTGACGAGCGTACCGTTGATGAGGAACGGACGGGTCACCCGAACATGACCCTGGGTCTTGCGCCAATCGGGTGTCGTGAAAACCTCCTCGGTGGGAAGATTGGGAATAAACTCTTTTCCGCGCTGACTGACGATCGATCCTCCCTCGAATCGAGCTCTGCAGGACAACCCGACGGTCAAATCGGTACCAGGACCGGAAAACACGATGCGATCGAGTTGGAGTTCATTGAGCGCAGCACCTCTTCGCACCAGGGAAGCACTGTGATCGTCCCAGGCCTGAAGACAGTCTTCGCGATCTGCCCTGACGATTTTGAGCAACTGCCGCCATAACTCCAGACGAGCCTCTTCTCCCTTGAAGTCATCGAAAATACTCTCTGCCCAACCGACGGTGGCGGCTGAAGCGACACACCACTGCACCATGGAGCGGCCAATACCCTCATCGAAGAAGCGTTGTACTGCTTTGTGATGGGCGAGCCTGCACCGATTGGAACGTTCAGCATCTAGCCCCGAGAGCACCCCGGGATCTCCAGAGCCCACGAGACGGATCATCGCACCCTGGTCATCGATGGCTTCATCCATCCGGATCGGCACGTGACGTGGCACGTGATCGAGGAATTCCTCGCGGGACAGATTCAATCGTGCCCTGTGGAATCGATCATCCGACAGATCCACCTGTACGTAGCGTGCACCCGCCTCATAGGCGGCCTCGGCAACCTTGACGGCGATATCGCAAGACAGGGAATCCGCTCCAAGATACAGGGTTTGCCCTGGCTGAACGTTACAGCCTTTACGAACGATCAGTTCGGCGTATCGATCGAGACTCGCCTCGAAATCCATGGCATTTGCGTCGTCCAAGGAACCCTCCAGTCATTCACAGAAGGTACACGAACTCTCTTGCGGAAGGGAGTCGGCGATCGCCCGACGCGTTGAAGTTGTGGTCGCCTGTAAGTCAGAGCAAAAAAAAAGCCGTGCGGGCAATCCCGCACGGCTCTGATTCTGGTCGGGGTGAGAGGATTCGAACCTCCGGCCTCCACGTCCCGAACGTGGCGCTCTACCAAGCTGAGCCACACCCCGAGTCATTGCAGTACAAATCCTCGAAGGGTGACGAGGCACCTTCTCTTGAGGATGATGAGAAAGGATACCGGGCGGTCCGAAATGGGTCAATCTGACACGACTTCGAACCAGGGCTGTTAGGGCTCACATCCGTATCCGTTGGCTTCATCCGGATCGAGGCCGGGATCCGGGAATGGCGCCATCGGCAGCGGTCCGTTCCTGAACAGGTACATGATGATGTAGATCGGGTCGGCAAGGTCTATCAGATTATCTCCGTTGACCTCCGCAGCCTCCATGCAGACCGGATCGTCTCCATTGAAGAAGAGCCAGTAGCAAAGATACATTGGATCTCCGATATCGAGGCGATTGTCACCGTTGACCACACCTCGAATGAAACCGTATGTGAAAGCTTCGACGAGCGTCGCTTCTCCCAGGGAGTTGACGATCCGTACATCGAAATGGCCAATCCCGTTTGAAGCCGCAGCAAGAATGCCGGTGATGGTTGTATCGTCGACGATCACCTGATCGATCAGCGCTACACCGTCGATGGTCACTTCGGTATCCGGTGCCGCGAGGAACCCGGTTCCCGTCACGGTTATCTCTTCACCTCCGAAATAATGACCCGCTGTGGGTTCCACACCTTCTGCGGTCACCGGGATGATCTCGACCTGGCAAAGAGCACAGACCACCTCTGGAGCAGAGTTGGCATCGGGAAAGACCACT
>JBBWWE010000184.1:0-10689 GCA_050256595.1 Planctomycetota bacterium | reverse complement strand
GCCCATCCTGATGCAGAAGAACTGTCCTGGGTCGACGACCATCAGGACAACGGTGGAGTCACCAATACCGACGGTGCCAATCGCGACTGGGACTGGGTGACAGGACCTGACCATCCGGTGCACTCCGGCGAACGTAGTCGTCTTCAAAAAGTCGATCCGGATCGAATCATCCAGCACTACTTCCACGGCGCCACGAGCACTCGCACCGTTCACGAAGGGGATCGCTTCTACGCCTGGGTCTGGATCGACGAGCAGCAGCCGGCCAAAACGGTGATGCTGCAGTTCCACAGCAACAACTCATGGGACCACCGGGGCTTCTGGGGTGAGGACCTGATCAACTTTGGCGGACTCGGCGTGGATGTTGTGGCCCATCGGCCGATGGGAGAGCTCCCGGCCAAGGGGCAGTGGGTGCGACTGGAGGTCGATGCAGATCATGTAGGTCTGGCACCGGGTGCCGTCATCGATGGGTTCGCCTTCACCCAGTTCGGTGGCAAGGTTTACTGGGATGATGCCGGAATCCTTGGATACGGAGAGAAACTGGAGCTCGAACCGCTTCTGAGTACTCCCATCGATCTTCGCAGTGACAAGGACACCCTGAAGATCCGCCGCTGGTTCCGTGAACGTCACAGCCCTGCCTACACCGAGTTGCTCGAAGAGATCCAGACACTGGAGAAGGAGCGCTCGACGCTCAACGGCATGATTCCGACCACCCTGGTGGCTGCCGAACGGATGGATCGTCGAGAAGCGCGAATGCTCAACAGAGGGCAATACGACCACCCGGTCGGAGATCCCATCGAACCGAACGTGCCTGCTTTCTTGCCACCGATGGCGGAGGATTTCCCGAAGAACCGACTCGGACTGGCGCGGTGGCTGACCGATCCGCAACATCCGTTGCTGGCGCGGGTCACCGTCAACCGGATCTGGCAACAACTGTTCGGCACCGGCATCGTTCTCACGGCGGAGGACTTCGGATCACAGGGAGAATGGCCCAGTCACCCCGAGTTACTCGACTGGCTCGCTCGCGACTTCGTCGATGAAGGCTGGGATCTCAAACGGTTCATCCGGTCGTTGATGATGACCGAGACCTATTGCCAATCGCCTCACATCACAGAACTCGATCTCGAACGAGATCCGGGCAACCGTCTTCTGGCACGAGGACCGCGTTTCCGCATGGATGCCGAGATGATTCGCGATCAGGCACTTTTCATCTCTGGCTTGCTCATCGAGAAGATGGGCGGGCCGAGCGTCAAGCCTTACCAGCCGCAAGGGCTGTGGAAGGCGGTCGGCTACAGCGGCAGCAACACCGTCAAGTTCAGCAAGGACAAGGGAGAAGCTCTCTATCGCCGCAGCATCTACACCTTCTGGAAACGGACCAGTCCGCCCCCCTACCTGGCCATCCTCGATGCACCCAACCGCGAAACTTGTGTCGTACGCCGGGAACGCACCAACACACCGATGCAGGCGCTACTGTTACTCAACGACATCCAGTACGTCGAAACCGCCCGGCATCTGGCAGAACGTCTGCAACGCGAGTTTCCCGAGGGCGATGATAACCAGCGAATCTCTCACCTGTGGCGCCTCGCCACCTCCCGTTTTCCGACTGCAGAAGAAACTGGACAACTGGTCTCTTTCCTCGCCGAACTGCGCAGCCACTATCAGCAAAACGAAGCGGCAGCGATGGAGTTGTTAGCGGTCGGTGATTCTCCACGGGATGAAACTCTTTCTGCCGCCGAACATGCTGCGTGGACTTTGATCTGCAATCTGGTCCTCAACCTCGATGAAATCGTGACGAAGGGATAGTCCGGTGGATCCACAACTGGAACAAAATATCCTGGAAACACGAAGGCAGTTCTTCGGTCGTTCGTTGCACAGCGTCGGATCGACTCTGGGCCTGGCAGCGCTGTCGCAATTGAGCGGGAATCCGCTGTTCGCATCCGATGCAACACAGACGCTGGCGCAACCGGGAGTTCTCACCACACCGCACTTCCGTCCCAAGGTCAAAAGAGTCATCTCCTTGTTCATGTCGGGAGCCCCGTCCCAGATCGACCTGTTCGATCACAAACCCAAGATGCAGGAGTACTACGACACCGAACTCCCCGAGTCGATTCGTCAGGGCCAGCGCTTGACGACGATGACCAGCGGTCAATCGCGTTTTCCGGTGGCACCCAGCATCTTCAAGTTCGATCGCTACGGTCCCGCCGGTGCCGAGATGAGCGAGTTGATTCCCAACATCGCTTCCATCGCAGACAAGATCTGTATCGTCCGATCGATGTTCACCGAGGCGATCAATCACGATCCGGCGATGACGTTCATCCAGACCGGCAGTCAACAACCGGGACGACCCAGTCTCGGTTCCTGGCTCAGTTACGGGCTCGGGTCGCTCAACGCCAGCTTGCCCTCCTTCATGGTGATGCAAGCAACCTGGACCGGCCGAAAAGAAGCCCAGGCACTGTTTGAACGGCTGTGGGGGGCGGGGATGCTGCCATCGGAGTACCAGGGAGTGACGCTGCGCTCGGTCGGTGATCCGGTGCTGTACCTGTCCGATCCTCCGGGAGTCGAGAGAACCACGCGCAGATCGATGCTCGATCACCTGGCGCGTCTCAATCAGAACACTGCCGACCGGATCGGGGATCCAGAAACACAGGCTCGTATCGCCCAGTACGAGATGGCCTACCGGATGCAAACCTCGGTTCCTGAACTGGTCGATACCTCCGACGAACCACAGCATGTCAAGGATCTCTACGGTCCCGAGGTCGACAAGTCGGGCACCTTTGCTTCTTGCTGTCTGCTGGCCAGAAGGATGGCGGAACGTGATGTTCGTTTCGTGCAGATTTATCACCGCGGTTGGGATCAACATGGTGCGCTGCCCTCGACGATCCGTCGCCAGTGTTCCGATGTCGATCAACCCACCGCTGGATTGATCAAGGACCTGGAGAGACGCGGCATGCTCGAGGACACCCTGGTGATCTGGGGCGGAGAGTTCGGTAGAACCATCTACTGCCAGGGCGCACTCACCAAGGAGGATTACGGCCGCGACCACCATCCGCGCTGTTTCAGCATCTTCCTGGCCGGGGGCGGGATCAAACAGGGCTATGTTCACGGCGAAACCGATGACTTCTCCTACAACATCACCAAAGATCCAGTGCATGTACACGACCTGAATGCCACCATATTGCACCTGCTCGGAATCGATCATGAACGACTGATTCATCCCTATCAGGGACGAGACTTCCGTCTTACCGATGTGCATGGAAACGTGGTTCACGACCTTCTCAGCTGAAGGATCGCCCCGCATGAGAGATGAAGATGGCCTCCATCACCCCCGGAAATACTCTTCTGGAGCGACGCGAGTTCCCGGTCGTTCACTGGCGAGTCACTCCTGCCTCGTCAACGGCGCACTCGGAGGTGATTCTCGTCCACGGACTCGGCGAGCATTCCGGTCGCATGATGCCACTGGCTCGCCAGCTGGCCTCACTCGGTTACAACTGCCGGGTTCCTGATCTACCGGGTCATGGCGGTTGCGGCGGGGAGTTCCACCACGCAGTCATCGAGGCCTATCTCAAATCTGCAAATGCCACCGAGGTCATCGACCGCCTCCAGGCCCTTCCCGACAACCTCAAGAGAGAAGCGGATGAAGACAACCACCAGCAACTCCGGGCCCTCTACCGGATCTCCTTCGATGAGATCATCGAAACGGTAGAAAAACTGGCCCTGTGGAGTTGCATCGATGGAAACGATTCGAATCGGCCACATTTCATCTGGGGCCATAGCATGGGAGGGCTCGCCTCCTTGTATGCCGCCTGCCGCATCGACCGAGATTTCACCTCGGCGCCAGCCGGACTGATCCTTTCATCGCCGGCTTTTGCTCCACCGCCTCAAGAGGATGAGCCGTTGCTACGCTTGATCACGGCACAGCTGATGATCCTGTCATCGGTGGCCCTGCTGAGACCGCTGGCTGCATTGCAACGGCTCGGATTGCGCTGCCTCGGACTCGAAGAAGACGCGCGCTGGGCATCCGATCACGTCAGCGATCTACCCTCGGAGACTTTTCTCCATGTGATCGATCCCTATCATCGCCATCGGATTCCACTGTGTTTCGCGTCTCGACTACTGCCCGCGATGGCTTCTTCCCGAAAATATGCGCGCGGTTTGAGGACGCCGGTCTTCGCCTTCGCTCCCGGCCATGACTCGATCGTCAACACCTCGGGGGTCCGTAGGATTGCCGCGTCATTGCCTGAATCTCACGATCCTGTCAGACCCCATAGACTCGACATCCATGAGCAGATGCGGGTTCATGATCTGGGCAGATCCTCGTGCGCAAACGCCATCGTCACACGAGTACACCAGTGGATGCGTGGCGATGGCTAAGCGCCGGAGTGGTGCGACTGAAAAATATCTCTGACCAGGCTGGTGTGGTGATCGATCTCTACCCGGAGTCGTTCATCGGGAGAGCCTGCCATCGACCCCTCGAAACCGATTCTCAGCGCCAGATCGCGCAAACTCTCATCCTCCTCGGGAACTGCCTTGACACTGGAGCGATGCATCATCGACAGGCGATTCTCCAGCATGCGCAGGAACTGGTAGGCGTTACGCAATGCCGTCGCTTCACTGCTATCGATCAGATCCACCTTCCCGAGAGCCTCGATGGCCAGAATTGTGCGCGGCTCGAAGATCTCCGGATGATCTCCCTGGTGGATCAAGATGAGACTCTGGACCAGGAACTCGACGTCGAGCAATCCCCCCGGTCCGGTGCGGAAATCGATGCCTTCACCACGCCCGGCTTCTCGACGTCGCTCGTGCATCTGCCGTAACTCGCTCAGCACCTGTTCCGATTCCACCCCGCGACCGAGGTTCTTACGAACCCAATCGAGCACTTCCTGGCCCAGCGCCTGGTCGCCAGTAGCCGTACTCATACGCACCAGCGCCTGGTGCTCCCACAACTGAGAACGATCTCCGAGGAAATATTCCTTGAACTCATCGAAGCGAGTCACGAGTGCTCCGCCGGCACCATCAGGGCGTAATCGAAGATCGACGTTGTAGAGCGGTCCCCCCGTGCCTGAATGAGTGAGCATCTCGGTCATGTGCTTGAGGTGTTCTGCCCAGAAATCCCTCGCGTCATCTCCTCGCTCGTTGGCCCCAAACCCGTCATGAACGAGGATCATATCGATATCACTCGAGTACCCCATCTCATCACCACCAAGACGCCCCAGCGCCAGCACGCAGTGTCGAGGCGTTGCTTGCCCCTTCGGGGTCACGAGTTTGCCGAACTGTGCCTCGGTCCACTCGAACGCCTTTTCATCGATCACTCGCAGCACCGTTCGAGCCACGGCAGAAAGGCTCAGAAGAACCTGATCCAGCGGTAATCGGCCACTCAGATCGAGGATGCCGATGTGAACGAAGTGCAGGGCACGAAACTCGTGGATCCTGCGCAGAAACTCCGATTCATCGTCGATTCCGGCGACCGAGGAGCGTAACTCCTCGAATAATGTCTGCACGGTGGCTCTGCGGACGGTGCGGACCCGGTCGACGATCTCGTCGAGAACTCCCGGATTATGGAGCAGCAGTTCGGAGAGGTAGCGGCTCCTTCCGAACAGATCGACGAAGATCTGACACGTCTCGGGACGCTCGGTGAGCTGCTGGTAGAAGATGGCCGGAGCACCGAGGGTCTCGACGCAGTCGACGAACATCAACGCCGCTTGATCGGGATCAGGGCTGGAGCGGATCGCCTCGAGCAACACCGGAAAGAGTGCCGCAAGATAGTGCCGTGCCCGTGGCGAACGCAAACCCGGCTGGCGCGGAAACGCCAGTCGCCTCAGCAAACGATAGGCCTTGCGCGGATCCCTGAAGGAGTACTTGCCGAAGACGCGATCGATGACATCGGGTTCCGGCTCGAAGGCCAGAATAACGTGGACCTCTCCTGCTTGTTCATCGCCATACTCACTGAACAGATCATGAAACAGGTTTTCCAGGATGGTCCGGATTCGTTGCCTCTTCTTATCAAGCGCTTCCTGCAAGCCTTCGCTATCATCGAATCCGAGAGATCGTGCCAGCGCTCGAAACTGGGCCGGATCATCGGGCAGGCTGAAGGACTGGCGACGGTGCTGGAGCATCCGATGGTGTTCGACGGACCTCAGGAAGCGGTAGCCATCGAGCACCCTGGCAGCCTCCGATGCGGTCAGCGCACCGATGGCATCGAGTCTTCGCAGGGCATGATAGATGTTGCCTCCGCGGATCGAGACATGGACCTGGCCATGGAGTAGCTGCAGATACTGCACCAGGTATTCGACGTCACGGATGCCTCCCCAGCCCACCTTCAGTTCCGCTGTATCCTTTCCCGCCGGGCTGCTCTCGAGTACCTCTTTCCAGCCCTGCAGGCGGCGGATCTCCTCCAGATCGAAGGGGCGTTCGAAGACAAACTTCTCCACCTCGGCGAGCAGACCGGGAAGATGGCGTGTCTTGTCGTATACAGGTCGGCTGCGGATGTGAACGATGCGCTCCCAGGTTCCGGCCACCGCACGAAACTCGGCACGCGCCTGACTCAGCGTGGGTACCAGCGGGCCGGTGGTTCCTCCGGGGCGAAGCCGTAGATCGGTGCGATAAATCGGGGTCGAGCCGGCATAGCCCGAGAGCAGACGCAGAATCCCACGAGCCACCGTTTCACACGGACCGGCGGGGGTGTCGTCCTCACGAATGAAGTACAGATCGATATCGCTGGAGAAGTTGAGTTCCCGTCCACCCCACTTACCGAGCGCGACCACTGCCATCGGTAACTCTGCACCCCCGAGCACCTCGAGAGCGGCGCGGATGGTCTGATCGGCGAGATCGCTGAGCGCGATTCCGGTCTGCTCGACATCGAGAGTGCCCGACAGTTCGCAACAAACGATGCGAAGCAGTTCCCGTCGATGCCAGCGGGTCAACGCACGCGCCCTGGCCGTCTCGTCGGCACCTCCGATGCTCGGTGTCAGTGGGTGGTCCGGCTGCAGGGTCGAAAATCCCTCGGTGGTGACTTCCAGGAGATTGCCCGCAGCCAGATCGACCATCGGATCGCCGGCGCCCAGTAACGCGATCAACCGTTCGATGCGATCGGGTTCGAGCAGGGCCGGGGGAAAACCGAGCGATCCGCACAGCAAACGCTCCAGTCCTCCAAGAGCCACATCCGGATCTGAGGCGGCTTCCAGAGCAACCAGCAGCCGTGTTTCATTCTCCAGACCGATCGCCTTCAGCACGCTGCGCAGATTCCACAGCGCCCGATCGATGGAGGCGACCCCGATCTCTTCCAGTCGCTCCCGGTGCAGATGCTCGGAATTACGAGGAGGGGGCAGGAAAGAGCCCGGATCGAGATCTGGAGTTTTTCCTATCAATGCCCTGTCCCCCGCTGCTGGTGCCTACGTCATCCTTGAGGGGAAATGGTGCAGAGGGAAGAACTTCCTGGAAACCCGTTGCTCCGGATCGGGTGATATCCAGAATCGGTTGGGTTAAAGTTCCCCTCCTCTTGTGCGACTTCCAATGGAGGAATCCGCGATGAGTCGAGCCAACAACGCCTGTCTCAGCCATGACATTCTCATCGTAGGAGGCGGTGGTGCCGGCCTCCGTGCAGCCATCGCCATCGGCGAGGAAAACCCCGATCTGACGGTCGGCGTCATCTCCAAGATCTACCCGATGCGATCTCACACCGTTTCCGCCGAAGGTGGAGCCGCCGCGGTGATCCAGGACAGCGACAGCCACGACGACCATTGTTATGACACCATCAGTGGCGCCGACTGGCTCGCCGATCAGGATGCCGTCGAGACCTTCGTCGAGGAAGCACCACGCGAGATGCTGCAACTGGAACACTGGGGTTGCCCCTGGAGCCGCAACCCGGACGGCACCGTTGCCGTGCGACCCTTCGGCGGCATGAAAATCGAGCGCACCTGGTACGCCTCCGACAAGACCGGCTTCCACATGTTGCACTCGTTGTTCCAGACCGCCATCAAGTACGACAACGTGACCCGCTACGACGAGTGGTTCGCCACCAAATTGCTGATCGAAGACGGGCGCTGTCAGGGAGTGGCCGCGGTCGAGTTGGGAACCGGTCAGGTCAAGGCGATCGGCGGTAAGGGTGTGATCATGACGACCGGCGGCGCCGGGCGCATCTTCCCCTTCACCACCAACGCGGCGGTCAAGACCGGCGATGGAATGGCCCTGGCCTATAGAGCCGGGGTGGCGCTCAAGGACATGGAGTTTGTCCAGTATCACCCGACCGGCCTGCCCGGCACCGGCATCCTCATCACCGAGGCATCCCGCGGCGAGGGTGGCGTCCTGCTCAACAAGAACGGCGAGCGTTACCTCGCCGATTACGACCTCGGCGAGGCTCTTGATGTCAACGACGAGCGCCATCCCGTCAAACGAACGATGGAGCTGGGACCACGCGATCGGCTGTCACAGGCATTCGAACTGGAGCGCCAGAAGGGCAACACCCTGGAGGGCGAATACGGCAACTATGTCCATTTGGATCTGCGCCACATGGGCGAGAAGAAGATCAACAAGAAACTGCCCTTCGTCCGCGAGTTGTGCCAGAACTACGTCGGAATCGATCCGGTCGACGAGATGATTCCGGTGCGGCCGGTGATCCACTACATGATGGGTGGCATCGATACCGACATCGAGGCCGCGACATCATTGCCGGGGCTTTTCGCTGCCGGCGAGTGCGCCTGTGTCAGCATCAACGGCGCCAACCGTCTCGGCTCCAACTCACTGACCGAACTGCTGGTCTTCGGTGCCCGTGCGGCTCGTTCAGCGGTTCGTTTCGCCGAACAGAATCCGACCATCGACGAGGCGGCAATCACTGCCCAGGCCACCCAGGAACAGGAACGCATCCGCGAACAGTTCTTCCGGCCCGGCAAAGGCACCGAGACGATCGCCAGTATCCGCGCCGACCTCAATCGCGCCCTCGAAGCGGGAGCGGGCATCTACCGCAGCGAGGAATCGCTCAAAGTCGCCTGCGACCAGGTGCGCGAGTTGAAGGAGCGCTACAAGTCGGTAGAACTGGCCGACCACAGTTTGACCTTCAACACCGAACTGATCGCGGTGCTCGAGCTCGGAAGCCTGCTCGATGTTGCAGAAGCCGTCACCCACAGCGCACTGCAGCGGCGCGAATCGCGCGGCTCGCACCAGCGTTCCGACTTCCCCGAACGCGATGACGAGCAGTTCCTCAAGCATTCGCTCGCCTACCAGACCGAAGGAGATCCGCGCATCGATTACAGCGACGTCTCCATCACCCGCTGGCCCCCAGGAGATCGTGTCTATGGCAGCAACTGATACCCAATCGTCAACCAAGACGATGAAACTGGAAGTGTTTCGCTTTCTTCCCGATGAAGGGGAGCCGCCCTCTTTTCAGGTCTACGAGGTGCCCTACCGCGACGACTGGGTGGTTCTCGATGCGCTCAACTACATCAAGGACGAGATCGACGGCACCCTCTCCTACCGCTGGTCGTGTCGGATGGGGGTCTGCGGTAGTTGCGGCATGATGATCAACGGCGAGCCGAAGTTGACCTGCTCGGCGTTTCTGCGCGACTACTACCCGCAACAGATCAAGGTCGAACCGCTCAACTACTTCCCGGTGATCCGCGATCTGATTATCAACATGGACCACTTCATCGACAAAATGGGCGAGGTGAAGACGTGGCTGATTCCTGCTGAAGACAAGCCCATCGAGGATGGGGAATACCTGCAGACACCGGCGCAACTGGCCAAGTACAAGCAGTTCACGATGTGCATCAACTGCATGCTCTGTTACTCCGCCTGTCCCGTCTTCGGACAGCACCCCGACTTCATCGGGCCGGCAGCGATTGCGCTCGGTCAGCGCTACAACCTCGATTCGCGCGATGGCGGTGCCGATGAGCGTGCTGATGTGCTCTTCAGCAATGAGGGTGTCTGGGAATGCACCTTCGTCGGTGAATGTTCCGAGGTGTGTCCCAAGAATGTCGACCCGGCCGGTGCCATCCAGATGGCCAAGGTGACCGCGACCAATGACTGGTTCAAATCGTTCCTGATGCCTAAACGCAAGAAGAAGAGCGGTGGGGATCAGTGACGAACCACGAAGACAACCCCACCACAACGACTCGGCAGCATATCCGCAAGATGCCTGCTACCTGGTGGCTGAAGAAGCCCGCGTACCTGCGCTACATGGTGCGCGAGATGACCTGCGTCTTTGTCGGTGGTTACGCGATGTTCTTGCTGATGCTGGCGGCCAGGCTCGACAAGCCAGAGGCCTTTGCCGAGTTGCTGGCGAGCCCGCTCGCCATCGCCTTGCAGTGGGTCGCCTTACCGATGGCGATCTACCACAGCGTCACCTGGTTCAACCTGACACCGAAGGTGCTGGTGATCTGGCGCGGCGAGGACAAGTTGCCCGGTTTCCTGATCGCCGGAGCCCACTACGCTGGCTGGCTGGCGGTTTCTGCGGGACTGATCTACTTCGCCATGTGCGGAGGCACCGATGGCTAGAAGCAACGAACCGGCCTTCTGGTCACTGTTCTCCGCCGGCGGCATGGTGGCGGCGTTTCTGATCCCGGCGGCGATCTTCATCACTGCCTACATGGTGCCGGCAGGCAAGATCGAGGCCGACAACCTGCGAATGGTGATGAGTCATCCCATCTCGCGGCTGCTACTACTGGCGATGATCTCGCTACCGATGTTCCACTGGGCCCACAG
>JBBWWE010000183.1:0-17909 GCA_050256595.1 Planctomycetota bacterium | reverse complement strand
ATCTTGCGTCGCCTACGATCCTGCCTTCGCTTACGAGGTGGCGGTGGTCGTCGAGGAGGGGATGAGACGGATGGTCGGCCAACAAGAAGATGTGTTCTTTTACATCACTCTCTACAACGAGAACCTCGACATGCCGCCGATGCCCGAGGGTTGCCGTGAGGGAATCCTCGAAGGGCTTTACCGACTCGATGCGGCTCCGGAGGGCGATGGGCCGACAATCCGGCTGCTCGGAAGTGGACCGATGTTGCCGAAAGCACGAGCGGCAGCGGCAGCGCTCCATGAGCATCACGGGGTCAGGGCCGAGGTGTGGTCGGCGACCTCCTACACGCAGTTACGTCGCCAGGCACTGGAGACCGACCGCTGGAATCTGCTGCATCCCGGATCGACACCGCGAGTACCTCGAGTCAGCCAGTTACTCGATGACAGCGATGACCCGGTGGTTGCCGTCACCGATTACGTGCGTGAACTTCCTGACATGGTTCGTCCGTGGGTCTCGGCTCCCTGGACCAGCCTTGGAACCGACGGGTTCGGGCGCTCCGATACACGAGAAGAACTGCGCCGATTCTTCGAGACGGATGAGAAATCGATCGAAATCGCGGCGCTGGCAGCACTGGCGAGAAACGGTCAGATCGACCCCCAGGTGGTGCAGTCTGCCATCGAGAGACACGGGATCGATCCAGAAACTCCGCCACCCTGGACGCGCTGATCTGGCGCTAAAAATCAGCCCGATCGGGTCTGAATCCTCAATCAGTATCTATAGTGGTCCGGCTTGTAAGGCCCTTCCTTCGGAATTCCCAGGTACTTCGATTGGGTATCGGTGAGCTCGGTCAGTTTTACCCCGAGTTTTCCGAGGTGAAGTCGAGCCACCTTCTCATCGAGAACCTTCGGCAGCACATAGACCTTTTTCTCGTACCTCGAACCATTCTGAAAAAGTTCAATCTGCGCCATCACCTGGTTGGTGAAGGACGCACTCATCACGAAGGACGGGTGGCCGGTAGCGCAACCGAGATTCATCAATCTTCCTTCGGCAAGAACTATGATGGAGTTCCCTTCGGGGAAGGTCCACAGATCGACCTGGTTCTGGTGCTCATCAGGGTTCTTGAGATTCTCACAACTGATGCCCGGGAATGAAGCGAGACCCGCCATATCGATTTCGTTATCGAAGTGACCGATATTGGAAACGATGGCGTTGTTCTTCATCTTCTGCATATCCGCAACGTTGATGACGTCCCGGTTTCCAGTGGTGGTGACAAAAATATCCCCATCGGCCACCACATCGTCGAGACGGGTCACTTCATAGCCTTCCATCACCGCCTGCAGAGCACAGATCGGATCAATCTCGCAGACGACGACCCGGGCCCCTTGCCCACGAAGTGCCTGTGCACATCCCTTACCGACATCTCCGTATCCAAGCACCACGCACACCTTGCCACTGAGCATCACATCGGTAGCCCGGCACAGGCCATCGACGAGCGAATGACGGCAGCCGTAGAGATTGTCGAATTTGCTCTTGGTCACCGAATCGTTGACGTTCATCGCCGGAAACAGCAGGCCGCCAGTTTCCTGTAACTGGTAAAGCCGATGAACACCGGTGGTCGTCTCTTCGGTAACCCCCTGGATCGAACTTGCGATGGTGGTCCACTTGTCTGGTGTCTCGACGAGGCTCTTTTCCATCAGATCGAGCACGTAACGCCACTCTTCCGGATCTCCGTCCTCGAAATCCGGGATGGCTCCGGCACTTTCGAACTCCTGACCCTTGAGAACCAGCATCGTCGCGTCACCCCCATCATCGAGAATCATGTTAGGAGTTCCATCGGGCCAGGTCAGGGCGGCAACGGTGCACTCCCAGTATTCCTGGAGGTTCTCACCCATCCACGCAAAGACCGGGACACCTTTGGGTTCATCGACGGTTCCAGCGGGCCCAACGACCGCGGCGGCTGCTGCATGATCCTGGGTCGAGAAGATGTTGCAGGAGGCCCAGCGTACTTCGGCACCAAGATCGACCAGGGTTTCGATGAGGACGGCGGTCTGGATGGTCATGTGAAGCGATCCTGAGATTCTCGCTCCGGCCAGAGGGTTCTTTCCTCTGTACTCCTGACGCAATGCCATCAGGCCCGGCATCTCTTCTTGTGCCAGCAAGATTTCCTGGCGGCCGAACCTGGCAAGGGCAAGGTCCTTGACGCGATATTCGATTCCCTGTCGGGTCTCCTGGATGGGCATGGTGGCCCCTTTCCTGACTCCCCAGGATTCAGTTCTCCCCCCCCTCCTGGTGGAGGTTCGAGCGGAAAACGATCCTCTCGTCTGGATGGTAACTGGCAAAAATGCACTCATCGAGCAACTCTGAAGAGAGAGTTGCCGCAGAAATCACGACTGAAGCAGTATGACTCAGAGCCTTTTTCGACCCAGCTCGTGATCTTCTGGATCTGATTCTGGAGTTCGGGCGCTTCCAGGTCAGGATCGAACAGCGGCGGAGCGTCGGGAAACAAGGAGCGGATCCCCGTGTAGGCCAGTACTCGCAAGTCCCTGTGTGGTGAGTCCAGGTCCTCAACCATCAAACGGGCGGATTTTTGAAGCCCAAGTTGCAGCGCCGCACGTAGGGCCGTTTCCCTCAGTACCGGATCTCCGGCAGCAGCATGGGCGATACCGATCAGTTCATCGGCAGCCTCCGGCAGCCGATCTTCACCGATCTCCCGGGCTCGCCGCCAGATTCGATACCATCCCTCCATCTCATCCGGGTCTTCGAATCCGAGTGGCCGCAGGTGCGCTTCACATCGGTCGAGAACCTTCC
Source organism: Planctomycetota bacterium (assembly GCA_050256595.1). Classification (GTDB taxonomy): domain Bacteria; phylum Planctomycetota; class UBA8108; order UBA1146; family UBA1146; genus UBA1146. Next base: position 15,121 of record JBBWWE010000183.1, on the reverse strand, counting down.
GTACTCCACGACTGATGGCTCGTTCACGAACCAGGGCCAGATACGGCACCACCGTTGGACGCTTCCAGGAAGGCAGGCCCTCGACCGCTTCCTCGAGCAAACTCAGCATCTTCGGATGCGGTCGCAATCGTAAGGTACGAACCAAACTCGGCAGATGAATTGCATCGCCGGTCCTCGGAATCACCACCCAGTCATCGGAATCATCGCCAGCGGAGGAATCCCCTCCACCGGTAAAGATCACCACATCACGTGGTCCGCGCGTCAACAGCGCACTGGCCCGCTTCAAAATCAGCAACGCAAAAGCAGTGTTCATGCGATCGGAATCCCAGCCGACTTTGCCCATCGCCCAGGATCCTTCGGCTTGCTGGGTATTGAGCAGATGTTCGCTCAAATCGCGATACCACTCATGTTCACCGAAATGGGTGATCTTGCCCAGATCGCCAACCTTCTCGAGGCTGTACATGCCATAGTAGGTCTCGTGGGGCTTCCAGTTGTGCTCCATCCAGGCGCATCCATCGCGAATCGAAGTACGGATCTGCTTTCTCAACTCGGATGTCAGGCTCGTTCCGCCAAACTCATAGACGATGAGCAGCGAGGAAGCCCCGGCACAGGTCATGTTCCAGCTGCCACCCTTTGGTTTCTCATCGACATAGGCGAAACCACGTTTCTTTGCCGATGCCATCTCGGGCCCGGCCAGCGGGTTTGGAAAATCGAGTTCCTCCTCGACAGTGGTCCCCCTGCGATCACTACCACGACGAGAGATCTGCTCGGGAGCCAGTTTGATCCCTGGCCCGACCACCCCACCGTCCACCTGCTGCCTCGACATGCAGTACTTGGCCAACTTCTGCCAGGTGTCATCCGGGACTTCGAGTTTTCGCCTGCCGATGACTCCCATCGCCAGCGCCGCAAACTGGGTCACCGAGAGGTCAGCATCACGGGAAGAATGATGGTATCGCCACCCTCCGGTATCGTTGTGACCGGCGATGAGTATCTCTACAGCCTTGTCGAGATCACGACGGTGATCTCGAGCAACGCGCAACAGTTGAAAATCATCTATTTCGGATTCGATGAGGATCGCATCTTGTTCTGCCTGGGTGATCGCGGCATCGAGTGCAAACACCCAGCAGGAGACATCGTAAATACGACCATGACCGGGCATTCCTTCGGCACAGGCGCGCAGGTGACCACGAACCACTGGGTGCTGGGTGTCGATCCCGGCAACGATCAAGGCATACGCTTCCAGAGCCCGGGCACCGAGCGTCGCTTCGAAGTGGGAACGGAGAATCCCAGCAGGATCCCGCTGAGCCTGTGCGAGCAGGAAATCGATCCCTCCCTCGATGCTGCGGGTGATCCGCTCGTCGCGATCGAGGGATTTCAGCGACTCCTGATTGATCCTTTGCTTGCGTCCTGTCGAGGTGAGGTTTCCGCTGGCTCTGAACAGATGAACATCGAGCGGACCATCTCCGGCAACGATGCCAAACTCGCCGATTTCTCCACCGATTCCCTGCTCGGCATGAACCCGTTTGCCTTTGACGAATATCAGTAATGTGCCGCCACGACGCCGGATCCTGACCGTGACCGGAGTATCTTTTTCGATATGTTCGGAAAGTGGACCGATCACCACACGATGATCCTTCTTGGGATAACCTCGAAAGATGAGATTGCCTCCGTCACCCCCCAGGATCAATCTTCCGTTACCAAACTGGATGCCGGCATAGTTGGCACCGACCTTGTGTAACGTCAGTTTGAACTCGATGTCGAAGTTGCCCATCCCGATGGTGTGGTCGGCCAGCGCGAGATTATTACGACCGGTTCCGACGAAAACATCTCCTTGTGGCTCCCAGCCGCCGTGCGGGATGTAAATTCCACGCGCGACCCCGCCTTTGATGAATTCCTTGCCGGCGAGAAGTGCAGCAGGTGGAGATGTCGCCTCCGCAGATGCCGGGACCAAGGCAGCCGATACGGCGACCAGGGCCGTACCCAGCAAAATGGTGGCAGCCATCAATAAGCCGACGATGGCGGGCCTGGCGCGTCGAGAAACGCGACCCATCGGCGCCTCTCTTTCGAAAATGAGACGACAAAAAGAGGGGTCCACTTGACCTCCCATGTGATATTAACAGCATCTTGGCAGTTGGTCACGAACCCCCTCGATCCTTCCGGAGGGTCTCGTTATCCTCGCCACTACTCTAACAGGGCATTGAAGGAGGAGATTCCCCATGTCCGAGACCATCGAAAGTCTGTTCCAGGAAGGGCGCTCATTCCCTCCCCCCGAAAAACTCGCCAGAAATGCCAACGCACAGCCCGAAATCTACGATTCTGCCACTGCCGATCCGCAGGCATTCTGGGTCTCGGAAGCACAAAAACTGTCGTGGAAGTCTCCCTGGAAACAGGTGTTCGATGACAGCGAAGCACCGATTTATCGGTGGTTCGTTGGCGGCAAACTGAACGTCACCGAATCGTGCCTCGACCGCCACGTCGAGACGACTCCGGATCGGGTCGCGTTCCACTGGGAGGGAGAACCAGGCGATTCGAAGAGCCTCACCTACGCACAACTTCTGGCCGAAGTCTGCCGCACCTCCAATGCCCTCAAAGAACTGGGGGTCACGAAGGGCGATACCGTTGCCATCTACATGGGAATGGTGCCCGAGATCGTCGTCGCGATGCTCGCGTGTGCTCGTATCGGGGCCGCTCACTCGGTGGTATTCGGAGGCTTCAGCGCAGAGAGCCTTCGCGAACGCATCGATGATGCATCCTGCAAGGCGGTCATCACACAGGATGGCTCGTGGCGTCGGGGCAGCGTCGTTGACCTCAAGAAGAATGTCGATGATTCACTGGTCGGGCAGCAAACGGTCAAGCACGTCCTGGTCCTGAAACGCTGCGAAAACGAGGTGGACTGGCACCAAGGCAGAGATCACTGGTGGCACGACGTGGTTCCAGGGCAGTCTGATCAGTGCGATGCCGAGGAGATGGATGCAGAGGATCTGCTCTACATCCTCTACACCTCCGGCAGTACCGGAAAACCGAAGGGTATCGTCCATACCTGTGGTGGCTACCTGACAGGAGTCAGCGCCACTTTCCGCTACGTCTTCGACATCCAGGACGATGATCTCTACTGGTGTACCGCCGATTGTGGTTGGGTCACGGGCCACTCTTACATCGTTTACGGGCCGCTGGCCAACGGCGCCACCAGTTTGATTTACGAGGGAACTCCCGACCATCCCGAACAGAATCGCTGGTGGAAATTGATCGAAAAATACTCGGTCACGATTCTATACACTGCCCCAACAGCCATCCGGACCTTCATGAAGTGGGGAGAGCAACTTCCTGCGGCGTGCGATCTGAGCAGTCTTCGACTACTGGGCTCGGTCGGAGAGCCCATCAATCCAGAGGCATGGATGTGGTATCACGAACACATCGGAGGCGAACAGTGCCCCATCGTCGATACGTGGTGGCTAACCGAAACCGGCTCCATCATGATCACCCCGCTACCAGGTATCACCACCACCAAACCCGGCTCCGCCTGCACTTCGTTCCCGGGGATTGACGCCGTGGTGGTCGATGACGAGGGAAATGAAGTTGAACGCGGCCATGGTGGTTTGCTCGTCATCCGTGAACCGTGGCCGTCGATGCTGAGAGGAATCTACCGGGATCCGGAGCGCTACCAGGAAGTTTACTGGAACAAATTTGACGGTCTCTACTTCCCCGGAGATGGCTGCAAGATCGACGACGATGGATATCTGTGGCTGCTCGGCCGAGTCGACGATGTGATGCTGGTGTCCGGGCATAACATCTCCACCACCGAAGTGGAGAGCGCGCTCGTCGATCACGAAGGAGTTGCGGAAGCTGCTGTGGTGGGAAGGTCCGATGATAGGACCGGGCAGGCGATCGCAGCCTTCGTGGTACTACGGGGTGACGTGGAGGGTCATGACGACCTGATCGGGGAGTTGCGCAACCATGTGGCCAAGAAGATCGGTCCCATCGCCAAACCCTCGAGCATCGTATTCACTCCGGATCTGCCGAAAACCCGTTCCGGCAAGATCATGCGCAGATTACTGAGAGACATCTCGGAACAGCGAAAACTGGGCGATGTCACCACTCTGGCCAACGCCGATATCGTCGAGGCGATTCGAAGTGGTACCTTACCAGGGTCGGATGGCGACGAATAATCGAGGATATCAGAGCCGGGCGCGTCTTGGTGCGGCAACCGTCTCACCGAGTTCGCGTTCGATCGCGTCCTCAAGAGCATCCGGATCGAAGCCGCGCGGACCACGCTCACCGGCGTAGCGGATCTTGCCGTCTCTACCGACGAGATACAGCCGATCTGGATGCCCCTGGTAGGCCTGATTCACCGCATCGTCCATTCCATCGACAAGTGCTGGCATCGGCAGATTCAGGTCCGCAGTACAACGCGTCGCGACACCACTACGCTCGTTGAAACTGATGGGATCCTCGAGCAGTGGTCCCTGGAGATTGGGAACCGGACTGTCGAGTGCATGTGCTTCACGGATGTACACCAGAAAGAACTCGACATCTCCCGAGAATCGTTCATGGATTTCTGTCAGCCGACCGGCTGATCTACGGAAGGGCGGTCAGGTGTAACTACCGAAGATGAGTGCGACAGGTTTCTTGCCAGAGAAACTGGATAGTTGAACGAACTTCTCTGAATCTTCAGCCAAAGGCAACGTGAAGTCAGGGGCCACAGCTCCAACCGAGGGAGCAGGCCCAGCGCGACGCGTATCGGGCATTCCTCGTCCAGCAGCCCCCCCACCAGGATTCCCAGGACGGTTTCTTCCACCATCGTTCGAGATGGCCTCGACGCGACCATCACCATCCGCATCGGCGCGTGTGAACATCATCTCGATACTCTCTCGATCGATGAATCCGGTCCCATCCGGATCGATCCGATCGCGGAGAAACGCCATCATCCGGCCGAGTCCTTTTTCCTCCAGCCGGGATGCGAAATCATCAACAGAGATTCTGCCCTGCTCGCTCATCCCATCGAGCGCACTTTTCCATTCAGCGGTGGTGACGATGCCATCGGCATCCAGATCCCCGATGGCTCCGATCAAGCGACCTGGTCCTCGCCCACGATTGCCGCCGCCTCCACCTCTCTGGACACCTGCACCTCTGCCGCCTCGACCACGCGAGCGCGCCGATGCCCAGCGCTGGATCTCATCAACTGTCAAACGGCCATCACGGTCCAGGTCATAACTGGTGAAGGAACGAGAATCTCGATCGAACTCGTCGCGAGTGACAATTCCATCTCCGTCATCGTCGTGGCTTTTGATGATGTCCCACACTCGCTCGGCTACTGCTGAAGAATCCGCCTGGGCTATAACTGGAAGAGAACCCCAACTGGCCATCGACAGAAAAACAAAAACAGGTAACGAGGTACGCAGAGAGAACATCAACACCACACAATCTATATATAGAACCCCGGAGATACCGAACGGATTCAGTCGGAATCCCCGGGCTCAGCATCATCCGCTTCGATGGTCTGTTGCAGCAGTCCCCACGCGGTGAGGAAGGCCAGACGGCCTATGTTCTCCATCTTGACGGGGTTGACATATTGCACGTCATCGTCTGCTGTGTGGTAATCGTCGTGTAATCCGCCGAAGAAGAAGACCGCCGGGATTCCTGCTCGCAGAAATGGTGCCTGATCCGATCGATCCAGAAAGGACTCCATACCGGTCTCATCGATGGTCAATTTCAGAGCCCTGGCCATCATCTGGATGATCTCACCAAGACTCTCATCGCTAGCGCGTCGCCCAACCTTGACCACACGCGGATCGTTGCGGGCGATCATGTCGAGGTTAACCATACCCCGTATCGATTCGATCGGATAACCACCCTGAGCGACGAAGGCATTGGAGCCATGCAGCCCCATCTCCTCGGCATCGAAAGCAACAAAGATGAGAGATCTTTTGGGACGAAGGCGATTGAGTGCATAGGCCTCCACCAGTTCAAGTAACCCGGCTACCCCCGAAGCGTTATCGTCAGCACCGTTGTGGATTTCACCCTTGCTTCCCTCCGGATATCGTCCAGACATCAGTCCGTTACCGAGATGGTCATAGTGGGCGCCGATGACGACATACTCAGCACGCAGTTGCGGATCTGACCCGAGCAAACGTCCGACCACGTTTCGCCCCAGGCTCAAATCTCTGCCAACGCGACTGACTTCCAGGGTCACATGGGGTCGTCCCATCCGGATAGCACCGTCATCGGTGGACTGGCGTTTCCAGGACCGCGCGGGACGCCCGGAGATCTTCCACAGTTTCTGGATTCCAGCACCATAAACTCGCACCACGGGAATCGGTAACAATTCCTGAGCATCTGCGGGAGGCCAAACCTCCGAGGGGCCGAGACGACGGGCTTTCCCCACCAGCAACAGCGCCACTCCTCCTCGCTCGACGATATCGGCACAGGTCGCCTCCAGCACCTCTTCGGAGAGGGGCTCATCGATCGGCATCACCGCGATGTGATCCTTGATCGGATCTCGCTCAAGTTGCGCGGGTGTCTGCAGCGGTTCAAGAAGGTAGGCACACATCGCAGATAGATCTGCATCGGGCGATCGAGGGTGAGGCAAAAATTCTGTGCCGTATTCTAGCGATTGCACTCCAATAGCATTCTCGGAGACCTGAAAACGGACCCTGTTCGATTTCTCAAGAGTCCCTCGGATCCCCGTGCGCCCTGGAATGATAAAGTTCTGGAACCATGTCCCGTCATCTCCACCGGGAAGCAAACCATTCATCTCGAACGACTTCTGGATGTAATCCGCAGAATCCCGGCAACCACGACTGCCTGCTAGCCGACCTTCCCTGAGATCATCCGCAAGCCAGATGACATGTTCGAGACACTCACGACCCGTGATGGATCGTGCGGCGTGCTTCACCTCGGGAGAGATCCGCTCCCTCGGAGATTTTCGAGATGATGTGGGACGCCCTTGTCCCTCTGCCACCGCCGAGGGTAAGACAGTTGCAAGCAGCACGAGAATCGTGAGGAAACGGGTCGCTAGGTGAGCATTCGAGGTACGAATATTATCTCTGGAATAGCGACAGAAAGTGGCCAAGCAGATCACCGCTCCCGGTAAACGATACGACCCTTGGTCAGATCGTAGGGCGAGATCTGCAAGGTGACACTATCTCCCGGATTGATCCGGATGTAATGCTTGCGCATTTTTCCACTGATGTGAGCCAGGACGATGTGACCGTTCTCCAGCTCACATCGGAAGGTCGTGTTCGGCAACGACTCCTTGACGATCGCCGTCACCTCTATCGGTTCCTCCTTCGCCATCCCGATCCTCTCTGGTGTTGCTACTCTGTATCCCGAAAGCCATGCGAGATTGCTCGACCTACGGCTAACGATTGGGCGTTTCTCTTGACGTAAGTCTAGCCGGGTACGTTCTCAACTGCCACTGGTCCCGGGCCGCGAGAGGCTGATCCGGCTTCGATTTCGCTGCGCTTGAACTATGGCAATCGCCAGAGCATCGGCAGCATCCGCCGGACGGGGAGGTTCTGACAGGCCGAGAATTCTCTGAACCATCGCCTGCACCTGTTGCTTGCTCGCGTGCCCGTTGCCGGTCACTCCGAGTTTCACGACCGTTGCCGCCAACTCCACCACCCTGATCTCGGCGAGGGAGCAAGCCAGGATACTGGCAGCTCGGCCCTCCCCGGCGAGCAGTGCACTGCGGGCATTCTTGCCGTGAAAGACCTCTTCGATGGCAGCGAGGTCCGGCTCGAACTTGGCGACTACCTTCTTCACTTCCAGGTAAACCGACAGCAATCTTTCAGAATGAGAGAGATCCGTGGAGGTGCGCAAGGAACCGAACTCGACCAACGAGAAACCGGCACCGTCTGCCTCGATGACACCCCAACCCATCTTTGCAAGTCCCGGGTCGATCCCGAGAACTCGAAGAGGCTTATTCTCACTCATCCCTCTTTTTCCCCTTTTCACGATAAAAGATACGAACAGGAACTTCGGGGACCTCGAGCAGATCTCGTAGACGATTCTCCATAGCACGACGAATCTGGGGCGTGAAGTATTCTGGCTTGTTCACGAACATGGCTACAGTTGGGGGCATCACAGCAACCTGAGTAGCGTAATAGATCTTGGGTTCTTTACCGTGTTTGACCCTGGCGCGGGGCCCATTCCTGATGTCGTCGACCGCGCGATTCAGAATCCCGGTGGTGACACGCTTGTTCGCTTGTTTCGAGAGAGACTGGACCAGCGAGATGCACTTCGTCACGTTTCGAGCATGCTTGGCAGTCATGAACAAAACCGGCGCATACGAGATGCTCGGCAACTTCTTGGCCAGGTACTCTTCGTAATCCTCCATCGTGGTTCGGTCCCTGGCGAGATCCCACTTGTTGACGGCGATGACGCACGGACGATGACGATTCACCACTTCACGAGCGATCCTCATGTCCAGTTGTGAGACACCGTGTACCGCATCGATCATCAAAACCACGATGTCCGATCTACCGATCGCAGCAAGAGCTCTACTCTGAGCATAGAACTCCACCGAATCCTTCAACTTGCCCCTGCGGAGCATGCCGGCGGTGTCGATGACGACGAAAGGGATTCCGTCCTTCTCGAACCGAACGTCGATCGCATCGCGTGTGGTGCCGGCAATATCGCTAACGATGACACGATCTTCGCCGATCAGAGCATTGATGAAGGTCGATTTCCCGGCGTTGCGACGCCCGACGATCGCGATCCGCAGTGCAGGAGAAACCGCCTTTTCTCCTCCTTCGGGAATATCAGCTACAAACTGCTCGATCAACTCGTTGACACCCTGACCGTGTGCAGCAGAGATCGGCCATGGATTACCGAGACCCAGTGACCAGAACTCGGCGATCGAATCGAACTCACGATCGGCCTCGCACTTGTTCACGACCAGATGGCACTTCTTCTCGAGGGGTCGAAGTCTCTCTGCAACATTTTCATCGAGAGGTTGAAGCCCCTCCTTGGCGTCGACGATCATCAAGATCAGATCCGCACTCGATATGGCCGTGTCGATCTGCTGATCAACATCCGCTTCGAGTTGCGATTCATCGGTGATTCCCAGTCCACCGGTATCGATGATCTCGACATGACGTCCCAGGATCTCCACTTCGACGGAAACTCGATCGCGGGTCACTCCAGGACGATCATCAACGATGCTCACTCGACGTTTCGCCAGGCGATTGAAAAGGGTCGACTTTCCGACATTGGGACGACCGACGATGGCGATTCGAGGCATCATGACGAAAGCCCAAACCAGTGGAGCAAGGCGGCAACCGTCTTGCCGTCGATGATTTCACCACTTTCGAGCAGTTTCCTAGCAGTGAGGCACGATACCGAGTGGACCTTCACCCACTCATCCTCGTCAGGATCCTGGCCGACGAAGTTCAGGTCTTCAGCGACAAAGATATACATACGCTCGTCGCTGAATCCGGTCGCCGGGAGGATCTCCAGTAGCGGAGTGACCTTTCCGGCCTCGAAACCGGTCTCCTCTCGCACCTCACGTCGGGCACATTCGATCGGCTCTTCCCCCGGCTCGATGAGACCAGCGGGAATCTCGAGCACATTGTGCCCCACAGCGGGCCGGTACTGTTCGATGAGGATGAGGCGATCCTCCCCGAGAAGCGGCAGGATCGCCGCAGCTCCCGGGTGACGAAGAACGTCTCGATCAACGACTCGCCCATCGGGAAGTCTCTCACGACGGGTGAACATCACGTACCGAGCACCCTGATAGGCGAGAGACTCCTCGACAAGTTCGAAGCGGGGATCCATACGGGTGCCACGGCCTGGATGCCCGAGCAGTTCGGAATCCGATTCCGGGATTGCTGGAGCGGGATCTGACTGGTCCATGCAGATTGCCATTTCCGGTCATCACGCCGACGGTATCGGGGCGATCAAACGCAAGTTGCGTCAGTCTATCGCCTCGGGACCTCGAATTGGAGAGGAACCGGAACTTCGAGGGCGGAAAGAACTGGTGATCCGGAACCTGGCAGCAACCTCACCAGCAGGAAGAACAGCCTCGACCTCATCGACCAGATCCACTCTACCGTCCCGAAGAATCCCTTCTCTTGCCACCTCGAGTTGCTGCGCATCGATGCAAAAGCGCATCCGCACCGTTTGATCGGCAGGCGCAACAAAGTTAGATTCCTGTTTGCGAAGCCAGACATCGAGTGAGTAGCCCTCATTGGCCAGCGAGCGCCAGTAGAGGATGGGAAAGAACGGATCCGCAGCTGCCATCATGGCTCCTCCAAAGGTGGTTCCCATGATGTTGCGAGTGAAGATGGACCTCTTCACATCGACCTCGGCAACACGAAAAGCAGGATCGATATGATGGACGCGGATGCCCTGGAAGAAAAAGGGCGGCCACAGATTCAACATCCAGCGGATCTTCCGGGCAGAAGTTTTATCCCGGATCATCTGGACTCCAGGTTCTGTTGGCCGGTTCGGGCTCGTAAGGCCACCATCAGACAGGAGATGTCGGCTGGGCTCACGCCTGCGATGCGTTGCGCTGCCGCGAGGGTATCGGGACGCAAGTTGTTGAGTTTCTCGCGCGCTTCGGATCGGAGACCCGGGATCTCGAGATACTCAAGGTCGTCGGGTAACTGCCACGATTCATGTCTTCGTAATCTCTCCACTTCGTTCAGTTGACGCTCGATGTAGGATTCGTATCGCACTTCGACACGAATCCGCTCCTGGAGACGCTCCTCAACCTGCCAGGTACTCAGTTGGGGTTCGTCAGCCACGAGTGTTTGCCAGTTGGTCCCGGGAATCCGCAGTCGCTGGTGTAGAGTCCGGGTCCCGCTGCGAGTTTTATGAAGACGTTCAATCGTCTCACTGATCTTCTGCTGATCGGCACGAACACGGTCGGCCTGTTTTGCATCGATCAGTCCCAGTTTTTCACCGAGACACGCAAGTCGAAGATCGGCATTGTCGTGGCGTAACATCAGTCGATACTCCGCACGCGATGTGAACATCCGGTATGGCTCCCTGGGATCGCAACGAACCAGGTCATCGGCAAGTACACCCATGTATGCTTCGTCTCGGCCAAGAATGAAGGGAGCTTCTTCCGCCAGCGACAGCACCGCGTTGACTCCGGCGAGGAATCCCTGTGCAGCCGCCTCTTCGTATCCGCTGGTGCCGCAGATCTGTCCTGCCATGTAGAGACCGGGGACGGCTCGACATTCGAAGGTTCGACGGATCTGGTGAGGTGGGAAGAAATCATATTCCACGGCATATCCGTGGCGCAGGAATTTCGCCTTCTCAAGCCCAGGAATCCGCGCCACCAGTTGCTCCTGCGCATCGGCGGGAAGACTGGTAGATACCCCGTTGACGTAGATGGAATTCGATTGCAGCCCTTCTCTTTCGAGATGAATCGTATGTCCAGTTCGGTCGGGGAAACGAACCACCTTGTCCTCGATGGAAGGACAGTAACGCGGTCCCACGCCTTCAATCTGCCCGGAGTACATCGGGCTTCGATGGAGATGAGATCGAATCACCTCATGCACCGCTTCATTGGTACGAGTGATGTGGCAGTTCATCCATTCTCGACGCGGTGGATCGATCCAGTGACTGAACCCTTCGGGCTCGGGATCCGGAGCCTGAATGGTCAAGCGATCCCAGTCGATGGAATTTCGATCAAGCCTCGGTGGAGTGCCCGTCTTCAGTCTTCCCGTCTCCAGTCCCATCGCTCCCAGAACTCCTGACAGATGCTGCACCGCTCCCTCGCCAACCCGACCACCCTCGGAAACGTTTTCACCAACGTGCATCACTGCGCGCAAGAAGGTTCCATTGGTCAGGATCACCCTTCTGGATCTAACAACCGATCCATCTCCAAGTTTCACGCCCGCCGCTCTCTGTCCTTCGAGATGAATATCCTCGACCGAACCCTCCAAGACGCGGAGATGGGTCTGGTTGGCGATGAGAAGTCGCATCTCTTGCGAATACTCATCTTTGTCAACCTGGGCTCGCAGCGACTGGACCGCCTCCCCCTTGGATGTATTGAGCATCCTGTAATGAATCCCGGCTCGATCGGTCACGATCCCCTGCACACCACCGAGCGCGTCGATCTCTCGGGTCAACTGTCCCTTGCCCAGACCACCGATGGCCGGATTGCAGGAGAGCGCCGCGATGGTCTTCTCCTCGAGGGTAACGAGAATCGTCTCACGACCCATGCGAGCGGCAGCCAGGGCAGCCTCACATCCGGCATGACCGCCTCCGACCACGATGACATCGACCACGTCGGATTTGTTCACGAGACCTCTCGCTCCTGGAACAGACCTTCCAGACGGTTAAAGAACCCGGGATCAGACTTTACCACGCACCCCGGATTCAAAATCCGGGATCCCGGGATGCGCAAAGCCAGCAATGCGAACGCCATCGCCATCCTGTGGTCTTGTTGTGGATCCAGATCCGCAGCGACCAGATCCGCACCGTCGCTGCCAACCACCCGCAACAAGTCACCACGCACCTCGGCGCGAATTCCAGCCGAGTTCATCCCCCGACACAACACATCGAGGCGATCACTCTCCTTGAACCTGAGATGAGAGACGCCGGAAAAAATCGACTCGCCTCGTGCGAAGGCGGACAACACTGCAACCGCAGGAACCAGATCAGGGTTCCCATCCATGGCACGAGAGATGGCCCGAGTCGGAGGTCCGCTGACACGGATACTCTGTTGACGTACTTCAACAGGACAACCCATTTCGGTAAGAATCTCTCCGATGATTCTGTCTCCTTGAAGAGACTTGCTTCCCACTCCTTCGACGGTGACATCTCCCGAGGTGATGGCTGCCGCACACAGAGGAAATGCTGCCGCGGAAGCATCCGGTTCCACTCGAATTCGCCCCGATCGAAGTTCGCCTCCACCCTCGACAACGACCTCTCTGGCTGTGAGGCGAACGGTGACTCCGAAGGCTCGCAGCACGGCGGCGGTCAGATCGATGTAGGGACGCGACGAGATGGGCCCCACGAGTCGGATGTGAATTCCGTCCGGTAGATGCGGAGCCAGCAACATCAGAGCGCTGGTGAACTGACTCGAGACGGAAGCGTGCAAGACGATCTTGCTCCCCTTCACCGAGCCACCCCGGATGCGCACACAGGGTCCTTCAGGATCGTCGATGCTCTGGACTTCACAGCCGAGATCTGCAAGCGCATCGAGCAACGGGAGGATGGGCCGATGGCGCGGTCCTCTGATCCACGTCTGGCCATCTCTCAAGGCTGCCAGAGCGGCGATGAAGCGCATCCCGGTGCCATTTTGTCCAAGATCGACATTGCGGTCGCCGGCTGGAAGACAACCTCCGGTACCCCGGACGTGGAGAGATCCAGACGCTTGTCCCTCGATCTCGAAGCCAAGATCACCAAGAGCAGCGATGAAACTATCTAGATCCTCGTTACAGGGGACTCCAACCACTTCACTGTCACCGGTCGCCAGCACGGCGTTGAATAGCACCCGCTGGGCGACCGATTTAGAGCCCTCGGTGCGTACGGTCCCGTGTACGGCGCAGTACCCCGAAGGAACCCAGAAGTCGTTATCAGAATCGTGATCACAGTTCATTCCTGGATCATACACGTCATCCCCGTGAACGGCAGCGAGACCGACCGGTTGCGCACCATGGTCATGGTCTCCATCCTGTACTCCTTCGCCCACAGGGGCAGTGAGGAGCCCGAATATGAAACGTATCTTACTGATCTGCGCATTCTCGTTGGCGCTCTGCCCGCACCTACAGGCCCAGGCCCCTTCCCCGGAACAATGGCTCGAACGAGCTCCCGGCACCGATTTCGAACTGGCAGACTGGTCCACCATCGGAGGCTGGTTCGATCGTATCGGCGAACAACTGGATACAGTACGCACCATCGAAGTCGGAACCTCCACTGAAGGCAGGCCGTTTCGCATCTGCATCATCTCTTCCGGTGAAAACATGGCGAGGCTTCCTCGCATCCAGGCGATGAGCCGTAGCATCGCGGACCCGAGAAATCTATCAGAGGCTGCAGCAGAAAAACTACTGGAGGAAGCGGTTCCGATCCTGTTCGTCTCCTGCAACATGCATTCGACCGAGATCACGGCTGCAGAGATGTCGATGACCCTTGCATGGAATCTGGCCACTTCCCAGGATGAACCGTGGGCTTCGGCTCGTCGCGAAGTGGTTACCGTCATCATTCCGACGATGAACCCGGACGGCCTCGATCGGGTCGTCTCCTGGTATCGAAAGATTGTCGGCACACCGTACGAAAATGCTTCTCTGCCCGAACTCTATCAACTGTACGCAGGCCACGATAACAATCGCGACTGGTTCGCACTGTCACTCGAGGAAACTAGAATCGTCACCCGCCTGCTCTACACCCAGTGGTTTCCGACTGTTTACTGGGATGTGCACCAGCAGGGATCGAGGCGAGAGCGACTGTTCGTACCCCCCTTCCGTGATCCGCTCAATCCGAATCTCCATCCTGTAACCATCTCCGGAATCGGCGCTCTCGGTTCGAGAGCGATGCTCGATCTGACTTCGTGGGGTTACACCGGAATCTCGACGGGTGTGACCTATGACATGTGGTGGAACGGTGGCAATCGAAATGTTCCTGTTCGGCACAACATCATCGGTCTGCTTTCCGAAGCCGCATCGGCAAATCTCGCCAGTCCGGTCTGGATCGCTCCTACAAGTCTGTCAGCACCCGGTGGCATCGAGACCGGATACGCCCCGTCGAATCGATTCCCCGCACCTTGGCCCGGGGGCTGGTGGCGAGTCGGGGATATCCACCGCTACGAAATTGCACTGGCACAATCGCTGCTGGCCAGCATCGCGCGCGAGCCTGGCACCTGGCTGCGAAACTCCCTGAGAGTCGCTCGTGATGTGGTGCGCAAGGGACGCGAGGAGGCTCCTCGAGGATGGCTGATCCCACCGAACCAACAAGATCCGGATGCATTGCAACGGTTCATGGAGATCCTGCTGGCCCAGGGGCTCGAGGTGGGCGAAGCCAAAGTCGCTTTCGAGGCAGACGGCCGCCCCTATCCGGCAGGAACCCTGGTACTGCACCGCGAACAACCCTACGGCACCTTCCTCAAGGATCTGTTCGAGGTACAAAGATACCCGAATGGCCCGGCCCCGTACGATGTTGCCGGCTGGAC
>JBBWWE010000182.1:0-1945 GCA_050256595.1 Planctomycetota bacterium | reverse complement strand
CGATGCCACAGGAGGTCCGCTTGACCATCGACGGGACCGATCACACCGGAGACCTGGAACTCAGACGCTACGCCAAAGAACTGTGGGTGAAGATCTTTCCCACACCTCAACCAGGCCAACAGACCCTGCTCGAAATCCTCCCTTTCACCGGAGACGACTCGGGGAACCATCTGTTCGCACGAATCTTCATCGAACAACGATCGGCGTTGGTCTTCGATGAAGATGAAACCACCGGAGCCAATGATCTTCCCTCGAGTGCCCCGGAACTCGATGCAGACCCCCTGATCATCAGTGGAACCATCGCCACGGACACCGATGAGGACTGGTACCGTATCGTGGCCAACTCTTCGGATCCGTTCCAGATCGAGTTGATCGCCCGCCGCGATGGTTCGCCACTGAAGGGAAGACTCGACTATTATTCTGCCGATGGATCGACCTTGCTCGGTTCCTCCGAGTCGACGGCGCCCTTCTTCTTCGATCCATACCTCCTTGGTATCGAAGCGGATTCCTCAGGAATGCTATTGCTGAGGGTTTCAACCGCACAAGAAGGCGCATCCTCCGACCACCGCTATCGCCTGCTGGTGCGCACGACAACTCCCTGATTTCAGCGCCACGGGAACCTGCAGGTCGGCTCCGGTGAGGGCCCTGAACTCCCCTCTGGATGGTGCCAAAAGGGTGCGCAGCCGCTTTATCGGAGTTATCTTATGCCCCCTGTACCTTCGAGAAGACCCAATTGTTAGGGAGCACCTTCGGGGAGTGGGAAATGGCAGAGCAGCGAGGAGCCACGAATCCACGGATGTCGATCGGTACCTGGTACCCCACGACCGATGCCCACCGTGTGCCGCTATCTGAAGCAATCGAAGATGTGACGAACTCCTGGGTTGTCTTGCGCGATCCAGCAGGAGAACTGACCGCGTCAAGATGTGGCAACATCGAGTTTTTCCGCGCCGAAGAGAACCCGGCGACTTCTTCCCGATCTCCTAACAGTGATGGCCTCCCCATCATCTGCTGGCTCCCCGCCGGCCCGGCCTCGTCCCTTGGATCCGGTGATTTCCTGCGCGATCACTCGGTACAAACCGGTTACGTCGCGGGATCGATGGCCAACGGGATCGCATCGGTAGAACTGGTCGCGGCGCTGGCGAAAGAAGGGTGTCTCTCCTTCTACGGTTCAGCGGGACAGAGCCCCGAGGTCGTCAATACTGCGCTTCGTCGGTTGAAAGAAACCGTTCCCGGTCTCCCCTGGGGCTGCAATCTGATCCACAGCCCCCACGAACCGACCACTGAGGATGCGATCAGCAGGATTCTGGTGCGAGAGGATGTTGCCTGCGTCGAAGCGAGCGCATACCTCGATATCACCGCACCGCTGGTTCGTCTGCGACTGCAAGGACTGAGCCAGGATGATTCCGGCCAACCTTTTGCTCGTATTCGCGTGATGGCAAAAGCATCGAGGCTCGAGGTGGCGCGACGATTCCTATCGCCGGCACCGCCGGCGATCGTCGATGAACTGCTGAAATCCGGCGAGATTACCCCCCAACAGGCTCAGTGGGCCCGTTCAAAGCCGCTCTGTGATGACCTGACCGCGGAGGCCGATTCCGGCGGTCACACCGATAATCGCCCGATGACAACCCTGGTTCCAGCCTTCCAGCGGCTCCGGGATGAACTCGCCCGCGACCTGCCGAGCGCCGCTAGCATCAAGATCGGCGCCGCGGGAGGACTGGGTACTCCCGATGCGATCGCTGCAGCATTCGCACTGGGTGCCGATTACGTGGTGATCGGCTCGGTGCACCAGGCATGCGTCGAATCCGGTTCCAGCGATCCGGTGCGCCAGATGCTGGCAGAGGTCGGGCCCGCCGATGTGATCATGGCTCCCGCCGCTGACATGTTCGAACTCGGTGTCCATCTCCAGGTACTTCGCCGCGGCACCTTGTTCGGACCGCGCGCAAAA
>JBBWWE010000181.1:0-8384 GCA_050256595.1 Planctomycetota bacterium | reverse complement strand
TCCCTGCCGAATACTTTCGTCAGAAAGTACGTTAAATGACTGATAAGGGACTTCCCAGACCTTTAAAATATCTGCTATTTTGGAAGAAAATCCGCATTGAGGTGATTCGGGCGTACCCTTCATAAATAAAAAAACAGGACTTCCCGAAAGCATTTGCTCAATCTGAGCCTTCGGATCAGTGCCGGAATTCCCTGAACTTTCTACATTTGGAGAGCAGGTGTGTCTCTTCCTTGGCAGTCGGTTTGTGTTCGACGCCTCTGGGGACGATGAAGAACTCGCCCGGATTCACCACCACGGTGGTGGGCTCTTCGTCGCTCCCTCTCAGTTCCAGCGATAGCTGACCCTTCATCACCATGAACAGTTCATCTTCATCATCGTGCTTGTGAAAGACGAACTCTCCCTCGATCTTCGCCAGGATGACTTGCTGCCCGTTCAGTTCACCGATCCTCTTGGGAGACCATCGGTCCGAAAAGAGATCGAACTTCTGCTGAATATTGATCACGTTCATATGACAACCTCGCAATAAATTAAAGGATTGGGAGAGTCTCGGAGTCGGCCTTGCCCGGGTTCACTGCTGCTTCTTGTCTTCTTCAACATCGGCGTCGATCGTGATCATTCGCGTGTGGAGCAGGTCAGGATCACGCCGGCCACGCCATGATTCGATCAAAGCCTCGATCGATTCCTTGACCTTGCCCTTGTGCACCGTTTCTCCGTTGTGGGTGACGGTGATGCTGCTTCTTTCCCTGAGCAACTTGTCGTCGATGAAGACAGTGATGGCATCGACATTTTCCGATTCGATGTCGATGCGATTTCCTCTGGCCCGTTTGCCGTGGATCTTCGCTGGCTTGCTGTCATCCGATCTTGCGTCGATGCGTAGCCAGTGTTGACGCGGATGGTCTTCACTGATGACGGCATGGATCACCTCGGGAGGATGCAGGATTCGTTTGCGAGGAGTGAGCCACTTGATCACTCGCTTCATCATCGGGCCGTTTTCGTCGAAGTCGAGAAAATGGCTAGCGCCCGTGATCTCGTCGTAGAAGTGGTCGTATTTGCGGTCCTTCAACTCTTCTGCCAGCATCTGGGAGAAACGGGTTGGAACGATGTCGTCCTGGTCCCCGTGGACGCTGTAAGAGGGCAGCCACTTGAGGTTGTCGATCAGATGAGAATATTCATCATCGAGCGATTCGGTACCGTAGTCACGCATGGAGAGACCGCCAGCAAAGGGGATGATGGCACTGAAGCGGTCCGGAAAGCGCATGCCGAGATTCCACGTCCCCCAGCCCCCCATCGACATTCCCGACAAGACGATGCGGTTGCGGTCGATGGGATATCTTTCCGACAGCTGATCGACGATGGCCATCACGAGACCATCGGAGCGATAGGTCCACCAGTGCTTGGTGGTTTCGCCGAGGATGGTTGGAGGAAGATCCGTATTGCTCTTGCCGGCGAGCGGCTTCATCGCCTCGGGGCCGACGATGATGTAACCCTTGTGGGTGGCGAACTTGCCATAGGCGACCGTCAGCAGCTGCTTGCCGTTACCGCCGTAGCCATGAAGCATGATGAGCAGGCCGTATTTTTTGATCCTGCCGGAGGGCACCCGGACCCACATATTGGCCTGGCGGCCATCGGCACCGGTGATCTTCTCCTCGCGGGTGCCCGGTTCTGGCCGTTCGACCGGAGCGCCCTTGGTCACCGATTTGAGGATCTTGGCTGGAGTCGTCTCGGCGAGTTTCTTCTTGTCGCCCTTATCGAGCGCCTCGATCAGCAGATAGGCATCGTCGGCGACAGCAGCTGTTGCTACGGAGGCCGCAGGCGCGATGGGCGTGACCGCTGGGACCACGGTGAAGGGCACCACCAGGGCCACAAGCAGCCAGAGCGACCAGCAGGCAAGAACCGGCGAGCGCGTCATCGAGACCTCCAGGTGATCACAGGATCGTGTCCTGTAGGGGATAGAGCCCATCCTAGTGGGTTGTTTACACTTCGATAGGCCTCGTTTCTTGGATCGTTGCGGCCTCTATCGCAGAAGGGGACAATGGGGAGTTGGTATCGTCGCAGGATCAGAATCGAAGGATATACAGATGCGTGGCTGGCTCTTATCCCACTTCCTGGCGGTCCTCTTCGGGGCCCTGGTGGCGGTCTTCTGGTTCTGGGGGGAGGAACCAGCAACACCCGATCGGGGTGAAATCCACCAGCTGGAAGCCCAGGTGCAGGAGCTGAAGGCCCGCCTGTTGTCGCACGAGGAGATCAAGAAACGCTTCGATGAGCGAATCGCAAGGTTGTTGCTGACGAAGGCTTCAGCGCCAAAACCAGAAGATGTCGAGGTTCCAGCGCCGATCATCGACGAGAGCGTGACCTCCAGCGGTGTTTCGACCGACAGGGTTCAGGTTTCTCTCGCCTTCGATGAAGCGGTAGCGCTGGCCAATTACCAGGGAATGGCTACCGAGGTGTTCGGTTTGATTCGCGCCGGCGAGTTCGATGTCGCACTCGAGACGATCCAGTATCTCGAATGGTTGGTGAATGCCAATGGCGAGTTGAATCCGCTCGGGGAGATCCAGCCGCTCTACCGTGAGGCGACCGGGCAGTGGGCGGCCTATTTGATGTCGGCGTTGCTCACCGAACCGGACATGATGCTACGTTTTGCCCTCGATTTGCGCCAGCGCCGCCGTGACGGGGTTGAAATCGGCGAACTGGCCCAGTTTCTTTGCCACGGCGATGTTGCAATGCTGGCACTTTCCGGCGGCACCCCCATCGACCTCGCCACCGGCCGAGCATGGCTCGAGGAGATGGGCAACCAGCTACAAAATGGCGGCCATCTGCCCGACAGCGAGATTGCCGGACTCGCCCACATTTCCGGCCCTCAAACCGTGAAGGTGCTGAAGATGGCCTGGGAATCTGGAAAAAATACTGACGAAGTCATCTGCGCGCTGGTCCAGGTAAACAGCCCGGAATCCCGTAGGTTATTGCAGCAACTGGTCTTCGAGATCCACGACAGGCCTTTTCGCGCGGCGCTGGAGGCCTGGTTGGGCCGCTGAGGATTTCACACCTTCGCTTGCCGAGAAGGTGCCAATTGTGCAGAATGGCCAATTGATACGGGGCTCGGTGATGCGGCAAGTGTCGCTGCGAGGTGTTTCCCGGATCGATGAGGTTCTCCACGGAGGCCTTCAGGCACTCGACGATCAAGGGCGTGAATAGATTTTGAGTAGTTCTTCGTACAGGTGCACGCTCCGTTCGGTTCGTTGTGCTTCCCCCACCAATCCAATAGATTTTTCCGCTCATATCGCCATCGGCACCGTGCCGGCGTGCGGTCATGAGCAATTCGTGTTCCGTCCGGCTTTGCCGGGCATAGTGTTCGCAGGGCGGCCGCATACTCCCCAGGTCGCCTTTCTCGACTCAGTCGAGGTTGCGTGAGAGGTCAGGGAGAAAATGGGTAATCGTATCTTTGTTGGAGGACTGCCGTGGGCAGCTGGTGAATCTGAACTTCGCACACATTTTGAATCTTGTGGCGAGATCACCGATGCAGTGGTCGTGATGGACCGTGATTCCGGTCGCAGCAAGGGCTTTGGTTTCGTCACCTTCGAGACCGATGAAGCCGCCGCGTCGGCTATCGAGTCCCTCGATGGTAGCGATATGGGTGGACGTAGCGTTCGCGTCAGTGAGGCCAAGCCTCGCCCCGAGCGTAACGATGGCGGTGGCTACTAGAGACCCGTCCTCGTCACCAGGATCTTGATCCAGAATCGGGCCGCCGGGAGTTCCTCCCGGCGGCCTGTTTTCGTCTCCTTCCGGCCACATCTGGCCGGCAGTGGCCCATCCCTCTCGGGGTTGCTACCCCCTCCTTTCTGAGCCTCACCGGGCGCGATACGATCTGGACCGATCGAATCGTGGTCTGAAGAGATGCGGGGAGGAATCATGGCGATGAATCCAGAGTCGGGATTACCAGAAGAAGAGCGAGACAAGGTCTCTCGGCGCACCTTCATCAAGGGAGCCGGTGCGGCGGCGGCTGTCGGGGTGGTTCAAATCCCCGCGGTTGGTGCCGGGATCGACTCGACCGCGGATGGGCCCGACATCATCGGGCCAGGACCGGTTTCGATTCGCCTTCGAGTCAATCAATCCGATCTGGCCATCGAAGCACCTCCGAGCACTACCTTGCTCGATCTCTTGCGAGACCATCACGGATTGACCGGAACCAAGCGCGCCTGTGATCGTGGCTCTTGTGGTGCCTGCACGGTGATCATCGATGGTCGCATCGTCGATTCTTGCAGCATGCTTGCCATCGATGCAGTCGGTTGCGAGATCACCACCGTCGAAGGAATCGGCACTCCCGAGAATCTGAGTGACCTGCAGCAAGCCTTTGTCGAGAAGGATGCCCTCCAGTGTGGTTTCTGTACTCCAGGAATGGTGGTCTCTTGTACCGCCCTGCTCGAGGAGAACCCCGCGCCAAATCGTGACCAGATCCGCCAGGGAATCGCGGGCAATATCTGCCGCTGCGGAACCTACCAGAACGTGATCGAGGCGGTCGAGTACGCCTCCCGGAAGGGAGGGAAGTGATGGCCCAGGAGATCACCATCCAGGTCGGATTCGGCGACAAGTTCCACGATCTCACGGTTCGCATCCAGGATGGGGATATCCCCCCCTGGCAACCGGATGAGAAGTTGAGCGTAGTGGGCAAACGCATGCCGCGACTCGATGCTGTCGCCAAGGTGACCGGAACAGCAAAGTACGCCTATGACCAGCGGCCCAAAGGACTCATCCAGGGCAAGATCCTGCGTAGCCCTCATGGCAATGCCGATATCCGATCCATCGATGTCACCAAGGCCAAGGCGATGCCCGGGGTTCGAGCGGTACTCACAGTTCCAGAGGTGTTCGAGGATTCGACGGCTCGCTTTGCCGGAGCCGAAGTGGCTGCCGTGGCAGCCGATACCGAACAGCAAGCAGAAGCGGCGCTGCGTGCCATCCTGGTCGATTACGATGTGAAAGAGTTTTGCGTCACCATCGATGATGCGATGGCCGACGGAGCGCCTCAGGTTGGCCGCGGAGATCAGAAAAACGTCCAGCGTGTCAGCCCTCGTTCGCGTCGAAGGCGTCGTGGGGCCGCTCCCGATCCGGACGCAGATCGCCAGGTCAACCAACGGATGGCGGCTCGCGAGAAAGAGGTCCAGGGGATCCTCGACGCGTCCGATTCGGTGGTCGAGGGCACCTTCCGGACCCAGGTCCAGACCCACGCGCCGCTCGAAACCCACGGTTCTGTTTGCAGCTGGGAAGAGGAAAGATTGGTGTGCTGGGCCTCGACACAGGCAACCTTTGGCTTCCGCGGCGAACTGTCGAGCAACTGGGGCAAGGTCAATGCCAGCGAGTGCCGGGTGCTGTGCGAATACGTCGGAGGGGGTTTCGGATCGAAGTTCTCTGCCGGTCGTGAAGGTGTCATCGGTGCACTGCTGGCGAAGCAAGCAGGGGTCCCGGTGAAGATGTTGCTGGATCGTTCGGGCGAGCAGACCAGCGCCGGTAACCGCCCCGACTCGCTTCAGAAGATCCGCATGGGAGTCAACAAGGACGGAATCATCCAGGGCGTCCAGATTCGCAGCTGGGGAACCCCGGGAACCGGCACCGGCGGTGCTGGCGCCCACAACGATGGTATTTACAAGCTCGGAGAGGTGGACAAGGTCGAGTACGGAGTACGCACCAATTGCGGTGGTGCTCGTGCTCATCGCGCGCCCGGTTGGCCGCAAGGCTCGTTCGCCCTCGAGCAGATGATGGACATGGCTGCCGCCTCCATCGAAGGGGTCGATCCGATCGAGTTTCGCAAGAAGAACGACGACCATCCGATCCGGGGTGCTGAATACGACATCGCCAGGGAGCGCATCGGCTGGGATAACGAGCGAATTCGAGGGGGGGCTGGCAGCATCTGTTCTGGAGTCGGGATGGCCAGCAACCTGTGGTTCTCGGCTGGTGGTGGCGGCGCCAGTGCCCTGGTCCGGATCGCCAAGGATGGTGCGGTGGAGATCCGCAACGGCGCCCAGGATATCGGTACCGGCACGCGGACCGTCATGGGAATGGTCGCTGCCGAGGAACTCGGAATTCCGCTCGAGATGGTCACAACCAAGATCGGTGATACCAACGATCCTCAGGGCCCGATGAGTGGCGGTTCAACCACCATCGGAACCCTCTCTCCGGCCGCCCGGTTGGCAGCTCATTATGCCAAGAAGGAGTTACTGGCGGTGGTGGCGACCCGAAAGGGATGGGATCCAACCGATCTGGATATCCGCGCTGCGAGAGTGATCAAAAACGATGGAAGCGACACCGGACTCTCCTTCAAGGAGGCCTGCGCGTTGATGGATGACGATGCCATCGAGGTGCTGAAAGCGCGGCCCCGTCGCAACTATGCCGGTTTTTCCGACACCAATGCCGGTGTTCAGGCGGCAGAGGTCGAGGTCGACATGGATACGGGTGTCGTGCGGGTCAAGAAGGTGGTTGCTGTCGCGGATGCTGGCAAGCTGATCAACCCGTTGACCGCCGAGAGCCAGGTGAGAGGTGGGGTGACCCAGGGAGTTTCCTACGCTCTTCACGAGCGCCGGATCATGGACCGTCAAAAAGGTCGGATGCTCAACGACGATCTCGAGAACTACAAGATTCTCGGTTCCGTCGATTGCCCCGAGATCGACGTGGTCCTCGTCGATGTCTACAACGGAAAATCGAATACCCAGGTGATGGGTCTCGGAGAACCGCCAATCGTTGCCACCGCTGCGGCAGTGGCTAACGCTGTCGCGGATGCCATCGGGACGCGGATATTCGAGATCCCCATCACACCGAAAAAGGTGCTGGAGGCGATTGCGAAGAAGAATGCTCCGGCAGGCGGCAAGACCAAGAAGGGAGCACGTCTATGAAACCCTTCCAGGTGGCATTACCCAGCACGATCGACCAGGCGTCAAAACTTCAGCTCAAGGATGCTTCTCCCTTCATGGCTGCTGGCACCGATCTTCTGGTGCGCATCAAGGACTACGTGACGGCTCCCGATATGGTCATCGATCTCAAAAGGATCGATGGCATCAACGGAATCACCTCCGATGACAGGGGGGTGTGGATCGGCGCGCTGACCCGGATGAGCGATGTTGCAACTCACAAGACGATCGAGCAGGGGTATCCGGCCCTGGCGGAAACGATCCGCAATGCTGCGACACCACAGATCCGCAACATGGCGACCATCGGCGGCAACATCTGCCAGCAGCCTCGCTGCTGGTATCTGCGCCACGAGGGTTACTCCTGTGCCAAGAATGGTGGCAGCGGTTGCTGGGCTCGAGATGGCGAGAACGAGTTCCATGCCATCTTCGGCAACAAGGTGTGTGCTGTCGTTCAGCCGTCCAACGCTGCTCCTGTGCTTGTGGCGTATGGCGCGGTCATCGAGGTTCAGAGTAGCGATGGCAAGCGAGAGATTCCTGCAGCAGAGTTTTTCGTGACCCCTGAACAGGACCCTCGCAAAGATGTGGATCTAACTTCTGGTGAGATGGTGACGCGCATCCTGTTGCCGGCTGAAAACCGAACCACGCGATGGGGGTACAGCGAGGCACGCGAGAAGCAGAGTTTCGACTGGGCGCTAGCGAGCGTGACGGTGTTGCTCGATCGAGGAGGCCGTGCCGGAGAACATCGAGTGGTTCTCGGTGCCGTGTCTCCGGTTCCGATGCGCCGCATCGATCTGGAGAAGATCCTCGCCGGAGGTGCAGCCGATGGCGACCGGATCTCCAGTTTGAAAAAGAAGATCGGCGAGGGCGCAACACCGCTTGCGGGGAACGGCTACAAGGTTTCGATGTTACAGGGCTTGATCGGCAAGGCGGTTCGCCAGGCCAGCGGGCAGAAGGAGGGCTGAGATGGCGATGCAGAAACCTGAACTACTACCCGAGGATGTCTGTCCCTGCCTGAGAACCAAGACGATGGTGCTCAACACCGAGTACCGGCGCAGCGCCTTCGAGGATTCGTTTACTGCCGATACGGCGTTCTTTCACTGTCTCCGGACGATGGCCTATCACGGACCCGACGGGGATGATGTCAGGCCCGATGAATGTCGCCCAGGCCGGAGTTGCTACCCACCGCCGCAAGACCTGACCTGACAAGAAACCCGCAGATTTGACGTAAGGGGCGGCCCGGAACGATTCTGTCGTTTCGGGCCGCTCCTTCCATCTGGGTCTGCTTGCCAGAATTTCGGGGGCAGATAGGATGCCGTGCTCGGGGAGAAGAGCCCGGAATTGGGCCTGAAGGGAAGGCCGGTTGAGCAACGCCATCGAGAAGATACTGGTGGTCGGCCTAGGCAACGTAGGAAGCCTGGTCGGGACGCTATTACAGAGATCTGGCTTCGAGATCACCGGCGCAGACGCGCGTCCGGTAGAGGCGCTCTCGTT
>JBBWWE010000180.1:0-9734 GCA_050256595.1 Planctomycetota bacterium | reverse complement strand
CAAAGTCACCGAGAAGGGCCAGGCCTGATATGGTAATGGCAACTTCTAAGGGGAGGGGAAATCATGAGTGAAACCGTTTTCATCGGAATGGACCTCGGCACCAGCCGAACTTCCATCACAACTTCTACCGGAGTAAGGACGACCGTCTGGTCCTACGTCGGATACGCTCAGGATCACGTCAGCAAGAAACACCTTGGTGGACGTGACAAGGTGTTCGGTCAGGAAGCGGTAGAGAATCGCATGGCCGTGAACCTGGTCAGGCCCCTCGACAAGGGTTTGATCTGTGACGACGAAGACTCTCGAATGGCTGTCAGGGATCTGCTCGAACACATCTTCGACGAAGCCAACATTCCCAGTGGAAGCACCATCTACGGTGTGATCGGGGCACCTGCGGAAGCAAGTGTCGATTCCAAGGCACTGATTCTCTCGAGCGCCTCTGAGTTCATGGACAGCATCATCGTCTGTTCGGAACCCTTCGCCGTCGCCTATGGACTCGACTTCCTGTCCGATACCCTGGTCGTCGATATCGGTGCCGGAACGGTCGATCTGTGCCGGGTTCACGGAACGATGCCCAAGGCGGAGGACCAACGCACCCACCATTACGCAGGCGATGCCATAGACACTCGGCTCGCTGAACTCCTGACCGAGAATCACCCAGAGGCACAGTTCTCCAGCAACATGGTCCGGGAAATCAAGGAGAACTACGCATGTGTCGGAACCCACATGGATCCAGTGAATGCCACTTTCCCTGTAAAAGGGAAGCCGACGGAATTCGATATCACAGCAGAGTTGAGCGAAGCCTGTTTCGGGATGGTCCCGCCGACCGTCGAAGCGTTGCAGGACCTGATCGCCACCTACGATCCAGAGTTCCAGCAAAAGATGCGTAATCACGTGTTACTCGGTGGAGGTGGAAGCCAGATCACCGGCCTCTCCCGTGCCATCGAGGACGCACTCGTCGAATACGGGGGAGGTAAGGTGCGCCAGGTCGAGGAGCCGCAATACGCCGGCTCGAATGGCGCTCTCAAGATCGCCCTCGATATGCCCGAGGATTTCTGGACGGAGTTCATCGAGCAGCAGAGCGAAAAGGCCTGAAGAACTCCGCTAGCGGTGAGTACACCGAAATACAAGAGGGCCTGCAGGGGTGTCCCCTGCAGGCCCTCTTTGATGTCGGCACACGAAAACCTACAGGGCGTATCCCTCAGATCTGGTCTTGGCCAACCAATCGCGAATCTGACTCGCCTGAAGCGCTCGGATGCCCGGTTCTGCTGAAGGATTGTAGTAGACCGATGGCGGCGGGCGGAGTTTACGTTCAAGGCCACCCCATGCCGCTCTTCTGACCTCAAGATCGATGTCCTCGAGTGCTTGTGTCAACATCGAGAGCGATTCGCTGCGCGCATCCTGGACCAGACCGCATACGCACAGGAAACGTACTTCGGCATCCTTTTCGATCTGGTAACGATCCTGTAACGAATCCAGCGCATAGGGCACATCGAGAGAAAGCAGCACGCTGGCAGCATTTCGTCGAGCGATGACGTTGCCCTCGCTGAGAACCCTTGCCACCGGCTGAACCGATCTTTCACCCAGTTGAACGAGTGCCGATTCGAGCAGGTCGTCCTCTGCTGTCGAGCCCTCCGCCAACATTCTCGACAGCGGCTGCAGCACTCGAAGATCCCCCTCCTGCGCCAGGATGGTACAGATGACCCGCTTGGTCCTCGCATCGATCATCGAATCCTCGAGCATTGCGACCAGCAAATTTCGCGTGATGGCGGGGGCCTTCTCAAGACTCAACATGATCCGATCCAGCGACCTCCTCTGAATCACCGGGTCGTAGGAACCCAGCTCTGGAATCACCGTGGTGTTACGAATGTCCTGGAGCACGTCATTGGCTTCGTCGCGCTTTTCTACCGGCTGACATCCTGTCACCAGAACACTCGAGATCGTCAGCAATATAGCGATGAAGCGAAAAAGTTCGTTCTTCGGGTAATCCATTTACAACCCTCTCACTGGCCGTAGCGGTGAACTGTTGAGGTACTCCCAGCGTTCATCAAGATCCTGCAAGTGATCCCCCAGTTCATCGAGTGTGACGGTGCGCAATTCGAAGGCAGCGAGATCGTCTTCGAGAGTTCCCAGAGGAATTTCGCCTTCGGATACAGCCTCCTTGAGACGCACCGTCAGATGCGTGGTTATGGCGAGGAAATCGAGGCCTCGCGCACTGAGGTCGGTGAGCAGTTCGCCGTAGGTAAGTTCCTCAGGGGATGTTGCTTGCGGGAACAGGTTCGCTCTTTGCTCCTCGAGTAATTTCCTGAACTGGCCATGTTGTTCCTGCGTACGGGCTTGTAACTCGATGAACTTTGCAAACTCATCGAGGTCCCGTTCTGCCAGTACACGGAGTCTTTCGAGAGTCTTCTCGGAAAGATCCGTTTCACCACGCAAGACGACGATATCGCCCTTCTCATAGAAGGTGCGCAACTTGTCGTAGGAGAGACTGACATGATACGGACTGGTCGGTACCACGATCTCTCGTCGAGGCGAAACCACATCCTCGTAATCGAGATCAGGATTCAAACTCTTGATGTTCTCGACCAGAATCGCCGCTGCCTGGAAGAAGATCTGTCGCTCTTCTTTGGTCCAGGTCTTTATCGATTTCTCGGGGTGTCTCCTCTTGAACACGCTCAACGAGTCTGCCGCTTCTGGAAGATAATCCTCGAAGATCTTGAGACGGCTGACCAGTTCACGCTTCTTGACGATGCTCAGCATCGTTAGATCCACGACATCCTGGCGAGTGAATCCCTCCACGGGTGTACGCCCGATCGGATCGAGTCCGACCAGATCCCTCCCCTTGAGGATGTAACGGTCATTGAAGAGCACACTGTTATAAGTGTCAAAGTGACTGCTCTCCTTCGGTGTCGAGATGGGGTCGACTCCATCTTCGCTGAGGATGTGCGGAGTCAGCACGATGATGATTTCACTGCGCTGCTGCTGTGAACTCTTACGACCGAAAAAGTCACCCACAAACGGAATCTGTCCCAGCAGTGGGATCTTGTTGCTGGACTCGAATTCGCTCTCCTTGATCAGTCCGCCGAGGATGAGGGGCCGGTGATTTTTGACACGGGCCTGGCCACGGAAGTTGCGCGTGGCCACTTCCGGGATGCCAAGCAAATCCTCAGCGAAGACTCGCTGTCGTCCCTGAAGATTGTTGACGGTGATGTCGATGAGCATCGAGACCTCGTTCTCATCGGGTCCGCTGATCCGCGGCTTGATGACGAGAGTCGTACCGATATGCACGGTTCCAACCTTGTTGACGTTTGCGACATAAGTGTTGCCAATGTCAGTTTGAGTCACCTCGGTCGAGATGAAGGTAGGAATCTTCTCGCCGAGGTGCAACTGGCTCTGACGGTCATCGAGGGCATAGAGTTTCGGGCGCGCCTTGATGATCGCATCGCCTTTACGAACCAGGGCATGGACTCCAGCCAGGAACTGTCCTGACAACCGTTCGGTGGTGTCATCGAAGAGGAAGGACAACCCTGCCTGCTCGATCGGATTGAAGTTCCCGCTCGGTTGAGGAATATCCTCCCCGGGCAACGGGGAGGCGAAATTGATCACGTTGCGGCGCTTCTCGACCGCAAGCATGTCGATGCCGAGATCGGACAGAGCATCGGCTTCCAGTTCGATGATCTGAACCTCGATCATGATCTGTTTCGCCGGCACGTCGATCTGGTCGATGAAAGCCTGGATCCGTTCGAGATCTTTCTCGGTACCGACCGCCAGCAACCGATTTCGGGCCTCGGTCGAAGGAGATTCGAGGAATGTGAGCGACAGCGCAGAATCCTCGATACCACTTCCCAGATTCACCGGCGGTAGCTCGACCGGATCGACATGGGGAATCTCGAGGATGTAGGGGTACTCCGGCAGACTCCATGAAGGCAACACCGTTTCGGAGGCGGCGCTATAGCGTGAATAAACCGCCCTCGTGTAGGTGTGGGTGATGGTGCGATTGCCCACCTTGGTCGCGTCGTTCTTCACCTCTTCGGTTCGATGATAAACCTGGCACACCTTGCTCGCTGCCAACGCCTCGAGAACCAGTTGAATGCCGGCGTACCGGATGGTGATCGCTTTCTGGATCAGGCGATCACGCACCTCTAGACTCTCGAAGTCCCGGATGGTCCGGATCAAGGCTTCCGTCGTCGGTGGATCCGCGGTCACCAGTAGAGAGTGCTCTCGATTGGCGATCCTCTTGACGCTGCCGTTCTCGACGAAAACAGCGAGAGTCGGGGTCTCGCGCAGGAACTGGATCACTTCCTCGGCTTCGATGTGAAACAACTCCAGGAAGGTCAAATTGGGAACCTGGGCCACAACCGGACTGGACCCAGCCAACGGGAGCAACACCGAGACGATGGAGATGACCGATACTAGAAGTGTGCGGGGAATCACTACCCTGAACCGATTTAGAATTCCCGCTCCTCTCCACTTTCCTCGACCCAGATGCGACGTCTCGCCTCGTGGTACACGACCAGGTAGTGAACCGGGTTCCCGCGATCCGGGATCCTGGTCACTCTTGCCCCGTCGACCCCGACCGGATAAATCGGTCGAGGCTTCCCCGTCCTGGATCCAGGAGAGCGCCAGAGGCGCACCCCCGATCGATACAGCAAACATTATCGGACCCATTTTTTTGTATTACCAACCATTCTCAACCAGAACCCAGCCACCCCAGACAGAAGGATCTCGATCCTCACTATTGCGCTTCAATTGGCGACAAGCATGCCTCAGGACCTCAGCAGGACCCTTTTGGCCATCCGTAGCCCGAACCAGCGATCCGACCAGACGACCGGCAGCCGCATCCTCGACTGGCCAGAGGGTGCCCAGGATCGCCTCGCACCCCGCATCCAGTGCTGCGCGCGGAAAACCGGCCAGGTCGTCGGCCCCGGATGCACCTCCGATGACCGTTTCGCAACCGGTCAGAGCGAGCAGGCGGCACTGGCTCAAGCGATAACCCGACATCTCCTGGGCTGTCAGTTCTCCATCGGATCGCTCGTCGGGTGCCAGCGCCAACAAGGAGGTACCCGGGTCATGTGGATGGAAGTCTCCGTGAGAGGCGATGTGCAAGACACGCGCTTTCTCAGCTCCTTCACGGACCGCTGACTCGGTCGCATCGAGTCCTGCCAGATATACGGAGTCGGGAAAACTCTCCAGGATTTGTTTGCCCTCTTTGCGTGTTCCCGGAAGTGGAGGACGCCCCTCGACGATGGGATCCACCACCGTCCACCACCCTTCGCGTGGCAATGGATCGAGCGCGCGGCAGGCAGAAATCACAGCGGGGAGCAAACTCCAGCTGCAGCGATCGACCAGGGTCATCCCATCGACGGGAAGAACTCCCCACGGGATTCTTCTCATGCCACCGACTGGAGCCAGCAATAACCGCTTGTTTACAACAACTCCCGCTGGAAAGATCCTCGACGCAAGCCAGCGAGCGGAATCGGTATCGGTCCCGCGTGAATCATGGAGCCTCAACGCCACAAGGGTAGCTTGTCCTGGATCTTGATCGACGCGCCGCACATTCCAGCGACCTTCATTAGTGGTCCACAGAATCAATTCAGAAACTGCATCGAGAACCACGACAACGGTGGCCTTACCGTCGGCCCGAGCGGCAACTTCTCTCAGTTGCTCTAACTTCGGAGGTCCGACACCCGATCCGCGAACTCGTGAGTGTTCTGCTGCCAGTAGTGCCTCCAGCGGATTGCCGAGACGAGCCTCGATCTGCGCCAGTAGCACAGCGGGTTCTCGCCGCGGCGAGAGCGCTGCGGCATCGTCCTGGCGCATTCCCCGGATCTGTTCAACGGTCGAAAACGAGAGAGTTGCCTCGAGTCTTGCTTGCTCGAGTCGGTTCGCCTTCAGCAGCGCCCGTGCCCGCGCCAGGGCACACTTCCAGACCGTTTCCTGGTCACCCGAGAGATCGAGAGCCTGGCGAGTCACCTCGGTGGTTTCCTCGACCCAACCGCGCTGAGAAGCGGCCGAGGCGATCTGCAATAATGCCAGGGTTGAGGTCTCACGATCGCCACGATTGCCAGACGATGATAATGCCAATCGCGAGTCTGCCAGCGCAGCGTTCAATTCATCCCGCCACAGTTGAGCACTTGTCGCGAAGATCGCGTTTTGAATCCTGCGCGTTGCACGTTCGATGAGAAATCGATCTCTTGCGGAGGTACCCATCGGCGCACGATCTCCTGCTCGAACTAAAAGTTGTTCTGCACTGCGTCGATGGGAGCGATCCACTTCGGAGTATCTTTCTTGAACCGATGAAGAAAGACGCATCCAGCGCGATGCCAACGCTGCCTCCATCGAAATGCCCTGCAAACTGGCGAGGTCCTCGGCTGCTCGTGCGGGCATTCCTTCGCGTAACTTTCTTGCGGCACGCTCGAGGACATCCACAGGAGTTTCACCTCCGGGATACCAGGGACTGGAATCCACTGCCGATGAGATCCTGTGAACGGTGGGTTCTTGACCCTCCGGAATGATCCGAGCCAGAATCTCCCCGGGCGGGATTCTCCCGGGATCAGGGCCGAGGAGTTGTTCGTCAGAGAAGAAAATACGAGCAGCACTACCGTCTACATTCACAGCAGCGAGAACAACCTCGCAGCCAGCGTCAACCAGGCAAACTTCTACTCTTCTCCAGCCCTGAGCTTCTGGCAGGGTGACCGAGATGACATCCATGTTCATCACCGGACGATCGGTCCTTAATTTCCCCACGAGAAGAGATAGATCCTGGTTTGCTGCAGGAAGGACCGATGAAATCGATAAACAGATTAGAAGTACTGAGATCAGCCACGATAGAACTGGGATTGGAGATTTGATGGCGAGCCGCGTGCAGAATGCCGATCGTTGTCGGCAAGAGGCAAATCTCATCGCTCGGAACTCCGGACGTCGGCCCCGGAGCGGCATTCCAGGACCCCCAGACTATGCCGGATGTGCCCAAAAAGTTCAATCCTCAGCCTCAAGGGGGTAAAGACCGTCCCACACCGTGGGACCCTCGGGGATCCGGTTGAGATCGAAACCATCGAGCAGGTCTTCAGGCCGACACTGTGTTCCCTGTTCGACCAGACCGCTGAGAAACCCGAGCGCGCCTACCAGCGAGCGGGCAGAGACTCCCTGGCGACGATAACTGGCCAGACTGGTGTCCCCATGGCGCTTCGCCAATCGACGTCCATCGAGGCCGACGATGAGAGGAAGATGGATAAAATGAGGACTCACTGCCTTGAGATGACGATAGAGCAACAACTGACGCGGAGTCGATGAGAGCAGGTCATCGGCCCTCAAAACCTCGGTAATCCCGGCAGCCGCATCATCGACCACAACTGCCAACTGATACGACGGGGTACCATCTCTCTTCCGGACCACGAAGTCGCCCGAGAGTTTTCCCAGTTGAGGACCGGTAAATTGATCCTCGAAGGCCACCGCAGATTCCGTCACCTTCAATCGAAATGCCGGATCGCGTCCACTCTCGGCGCGGGCATGGTCTTCATCTCGCCAGCGGTCGCGACAGGTTCCCGGGTAAACCGTCTCGGCCGAGATTCCATCCGATTCGTGTGGAGCCGTTGCTGCCTCCTCGACTTCACGCCGCGAGCAGGTACAGGGATAAACGAGTTGCTGCTGCTGGAGATTTTCGAGAGCCGCTTGGTGACGAGCAAGATGCTCGGTCTGGATCTCGGGCTCCCCGTCCCAGTCGAGTCCCAGCCACAACAGATCTTCGATGGTCTGCTCGATCGCTCCCGAACGAATCCGCGGACCGTCGATGTCCTCGATCCGGAGCCGCAGGGTTCCTCCGCGACTACGAATCGATAACCAGGCCATCAGTAATGACCTGGCATTGCCGAGATGCAGTGCACCAGTAGGGCTGGGAGCCAACCGACCTACCGGGGTGGCCTGCTCGTTCTCCATCGAGTACCCGTTCCAGACGCGGCGACGCCGTGCAATAGCCACCTGAACATGCCAGGATGGACTTCGCTGGCCGATTCCCCTGCCGGATTCCCCAGTTAGCGCTCCGGCGGTAGAATGGTAGCACAGGATCCGGAGCACTCTCGTGGTGCTGGGTCCAAGCAGCAATGCCTGGTGGGACGCCGCCGGGTGGGACGGAACCCGGCTGCGGGTGTCACGTCCGCTTGAGGCCGGGAAACTCCAACCGAAGAGAGGAGGTGGTCCATTGATGATTGTCCGTGGCTCTACTAGGAGGTGGGTGCGTTAGCCCGCTCCCCTGACGGGGGAGGCGGCATCATCCGCCTTACCCACCTGGTAGAAACAGGGCCCGGAGGTAACCCTCCGGGCCCTTCTTCAATTCATCTCACTCAATTATTCACACTTCATTTCGTCATGCATCCAAGAGTTCACTTGGCTAAAAGGTCTCGCAACGGCACCATGGTGTCGTCAGCACGATGCTTACACAAAAGGAAATGGCGGAGAGTCGTGAATGCTGAGGTCAAAACTCGATTGCGTGCCATCGAGGAACTTCTCGACCGGATCCGCGATGCAACACGTCACGACGACCAGAAGAAGCGTCTGGCCAAACTCGAGGACGAGATGGCCGCCGTCGATTTCTGGAATAACCGAGAAGCGGCAGAGGCCACCATCGACCAGATGAAGAAGGTCAAGGAATCGGTTCAGAGCATCGAGAAACTGGCCAGCGAACTGGAAGATACCCGGGCGCTGCACGAACTCGCCGAAGCGGACAAGGACGGTGAATCTCTCGCAGAAGCGGACAAGGACAGCGTTCGTCTGCTGAAACAGGCTGAGGGACTGGAACTGAGGACCTTGCTGGGTGGAAAATACGCCACGGCCAATGCATATCTTGAAATCCAGTCAGGAGCTGGTGGTACCGATGCCTGTGACTGGACCCTCATGGTCCAGCGCATGTACCTCCGGTGGGCGGAACAACAAAAATTCAAAACCAGGATCATCGATGAGCAGTTTGCAGAGGAAGCAGGACTGAAATCCTCGACGATTCACATCGTTGGAAATTATGCATACGGGTATCTCCAGGCCGAATCAGGGGTGCATCGCATCGTCCGGATCTCTCCTTTCGATGCCCAGTCCCGCCGCCAGACCGCCTTCGCATCGGTGCGGGTGATTCCAGAAACCGATGTCTCCGAAGGTGACGACATCTCGGAGTCGGACCTGCGAATAGATACCTACCGGGCCAGCGGTGCTGGAGGGCAACATGTCAACACCACTGATTCTGCGGTCCGGATCACCCATGCTCCCACGGGAATCGTCGTGCAATGCCAGAACGAGCGCAGTCAACACGCCAACAGAACCCAGGCGATGAAAGTCCTCCGGGCTCGTATCCTGGAGACGCAAGAGCGCAAACGCAGAGAGGAGATGGATCGACTCCAGGGCACCAAGAGCGACATCGCCTTCGGCAGCCAGATTCGTTCCTACATCCTACACCCGTACAAGATGATCAAGGATCATCGAACAGAACACGAAACCAGTAACGTAGACGCTGTGCTCGATGGAAATCTCCAACCTTTTATCGAGACCTGGCTACGCCATCAAACCCGAGCCGACAAATCCGCCGGGTAAGGAGAAGCAGTGATGGAGCCCCTGACGAAAACCGACCCTGACATCGCCGATATCATCATTCGCGAGGAGCAACGACAGCGCGGAGAGGTCAATCTCATCGCCAGTGAGAACATCGTCAGCGATGCAGTGCTGCTGGCCCAGGGTTCCGTATTGACCAACAAGTA
>JBBWWE010000179.1:0-2561 GCA_050256595.1 Planctomycetota bacterium | reverse complement strand
CGTGTGCTCTTCCGATCTGGCGTCCGATGGTATCGAGTACCTCCGCGACTCTCAGTCGATTGCGTTCACGGCCACCCTCGGATTGATCCTCCTCGAGCAACCGATCCAGGGTGGAAAGGATACTTTCCAGCGCAAGCGCGGGGGAGGGACTGTGGCCGAATTCTGCCAGGATCGAGGTGGCATCTTCTGGTATTCCCGACTGTTTTCGTAGAGTTGTCTCCTCGATGTCGAGGTTGAGTCCTATCCCGAACAGGACTTCAGGGGATTCGGCCGATCCGGCGATTTCCGCCAGAACTCCACCCCATTTCCGCTGACCGACCATCAGATCGTTGGGCCATTTGAGTGCCAGAGACAGGCCCTTGTTTCCCAGTGCTTCAGCGATCGAATCGCGGGCAGCCAGTGCTACCAGGAGATTGAGGAAGGGGTCGGGTCCGGCGGGTGCTGGCAGGGTGAGGGTACACCACAGTCCACCGTCGGGGCTTTGCCAGTCATTGCCGAGTCGTCCTCGGCCGCTCTTCTGGCGGCGAGCACGGATCGCTCTTGGGATTCCGGCTTCTTCGGAGACAAGTCTGCGACCTTCATCCTGGGTACTCGAGGTTTCATCGATAGTGATGATCTGCCATCGTCTCTGTGTTGGCATCGATTCCTCCCGGAAGTCAGGATACCGCGCGTTTCCTGCAGGGGGAGCACATGATAGCCTGATCCCATGTCGTCGGAGCCGCCCCTTCTCAAGCCGAGGGATTTGCTGGAGCGTACCGGGATTTCCCGGCAGTTGCTCCAGAGCCTCATCACGATGCGTCTTATCGAACCTGCAAAGGTGACAGAGACGGGGCGTTACCTCTATGACGACCAGACGGTGACGTCCGTGAAGGCCTATCTCCGCTGGCGTGAACTGGGTTATTCACGCGCCGAGATCCGCAGGATGTTCCAGCATAGGTTCCATCGAAAGGACTCCTAGCAGGACTTCGACAAGGAGGGCCAGATGAACGAATCGGGGGTCACCACGGTTCGTGTGAGGTACGAAGAAACCGACCAGGGAGGGATTGCTCACCACTCTCGCCATGTCGTCTGGTTCGAGACCGCCCGCACCGAGTGGCTGCGGGCAGTTGGCAAACCGTACCGGGAACTGGAGCAGCAAGGGGTGCGTCTACTGGTGTCGGAAGTCACCGTGAAATATCACTCTCCTGCCTTCTACGATGACCTTTTGACCATCGAGGCTCGGCTACTCTCGGCTCG
Organism: Planctomycetota bacterium; assembly: GCA_050256595.1. GTDB lineage: Bacteria > Planctomycetota > UBA8108 > UBA1146 > UBA1146 > UBA1146. Next base: position 1,325 of record JBBWWE010000179.1, on the reverse strand, counting down.
AGGAGCTCGTCTTGAGATCGGATACACAGTCACCTCTCCTCGTCAGGAACTGGTGTGCACTGGCACAACGACTCTCGCTTGTATCGATCCTGAAAGAGGGCGTCCTCGACGTCTGCCTGATTTTTTCTTCGAAGGAGATTCTTCGGTGGTGAAAAGCGGTAACGAATGAAGCTTCGACTTTTGATTCACGATGGCTCTCCGCGACAAGTCCCTCTCGAAGAAGGGACCATCACCCTTGGTAGGTCGAGGAGTTGTAACGTCAAACTTGAGGATCCGATTCTGAGTCGACAGCACTGTGCAATTACCGTCGACGAAGGACGTGTGGTGGTCGCGGATCTGGGGAGTTCTAACGGCACCTTCGTCGCGGGTAACCCCATCGAGGTGCAAGAGATCGAGCCGGGCGAGGTGGTCGAACTCGGCTCGGTTTGTTTATTGCTCATCGATTCTGGCACAGATCTCTCGAAACTGGATGCCAGGACACAGCGCAATCCCGATCGAATCGAGCAATTGATCGAACTCGCCTCGGATGGAGCAGATGATCTCCCCATGGCAGGGGAAGAACTGGAACGGAGTGCTTCTCGCGCACCTGATCTGCTGGCGCAGATCGCCTCGGATCATCTCATCGATGAACTTGTGACATTGTTGATCCGGAACCACCCGGCCATCCGGAATGCTCTGACCGCAGCGCTCGATCGAATGATCAGCGATAAGATTCTTGAGAAGGTCACCGATGCCGAAGAACTGAGAAGTACAACCAGGACCATCATCGAGGAAGAACTGAAATCAGAAGATTTTGGCGCTGGAGATGAGGCAGATCGATGACGGGCCTCCTGCTTCCCTTGATGATGCTGGCTGTGCTGGGGAGTCCGCTAACTGGAAGTTTCGAGGAAGACCGATCGACATTTTTGTCGGCGATCCAGCGCCGCGATGTGTCGAGCATCTGCGATGCTCTCGAACTGCTGGCCAAGCATGATCGAAAAGAAACTGCCAACCTGTTTCTCAGCCATGGTATAGCCCATGAGAGTTTGCTGGTGCACGAGGAAGCGCTGCGGTTGGCCCGGGCTCTGAAATCAGAGGGCGCAAGGGAAGCGATCCGGACCACAGCGCGAAATGGCCGCGACGGATTTCGTCGCCTCGATGCTCTGAGGGTCATTCGTTCCTGGCCCAAGGTATTGTCGAGACCGGAAGTGTTACTCAGGCTCGAGGATCGTGACTGGGTGGTTGTTGCCGAAGCGGTGCGAGCACTGCGAGATCACCAGGTTGCCGAATCGGTGTCAGCCCTGATCAGGAAGATGCCCGAGGTCAAGGGAAGATTGCGCGAAGAC
>JBBWWE010000178.1:0-3098 GCA_050256595.1 Planctomycetota bacterium | reverse complement strand
TGCTGCCTTCTAGAAGGCAGCAGGGGGCTTTCAATTGGCTTCTGGTAGTAAAGCTCCGAAGCTGTCAGAGCCTCTTCAGGGACAACTGAGGCGCTCTGTACAGGGGAGAATCAACGGATCGGGTGCGATGGCACATAGCGGGAATGGCGCACCAGGTGGAATCCCCCCTGAAAAAAGGAAGGTCAACACCCGCACCGCATCGCCAAGATCTTTGCCACCATCCCCATCTGCATCTTCGGCTGCATCACAACTACCCGGTGGATCGATCCCGAACAAACGCCTCAGAATCACCACCGCATCGGCGATGTTGACCAGTGAATTATCGTTAGCATCTCCACGGATGAAGGACACAGGCACCTCGATACTGATCATCGCCCCGGAGGTCGATGCAGCGATCGAAGAGGCGCCGGTAACGATCAGTGCTGCGATACCGCCGGCTGGATCCTGCGGCTGAATGGGGGTCTGCTGTGGGGCGCTGATCGGGGCGACTTCGACCTGTAGATCGGCACAGATCTGTACGATCCCGGCACCGAGACCGTCTCCTGGGGCCAATCCCAGGTCTGCAACCAGACTCAACTGCCCGCTTGAACCACCCAGATCGACGATCCAGACCGCCGGGCCGGTCGGCCCCGTCAACTCCAGAATCGAGGAGGAGGGTTCCAGTGCAACCGGTACCAGCAGCGAAGAATCGATGGCGATGCCAACCTCGAACGCCTCGATCCCCAGATTGGAAGCCACTTTTAACGGAATGGTCGCCGGTAAACCAGCGGCAACCCGCTGCGGTTCGAAGTGAAAGTAGCCAGCAACATTTTGACCGCCATAGAAGGCGGTGATCACCTCGAGATTGCTGTGATCCATCATCAGATCCGGGGTTCCGTTGCCCTCCAGATCTTCGAAGCGTGCCTTCAGTGGCCCCTGATAACTGCTGAACAGCGACTCGTCCTCGAACAGGCCATTGCCGTCATTGTATCGAGTCGCGACCACACCACTGGAAAAGGGTGCCACGATATCGAGCGTGCCATCTCCGTCCATGTCCGTGGTGGCGATTCGCTGCATCAGCCCCCAGCCAAGAACTCCGACAGGGATCTCGTCGCCGACTGCAAAGCCCAGATTGCCGTCTCCTGTGAGCAGGATGAGGGACTTGGTCATCCACGTTCCGAGCACTACATCCTGGAATCCATCGCCATCGAAATCTCCCGCGACTATCGAGTAGGGATGCGGCAAGAGCACAAAGAAGATCTCGGTAACCAGGGTGAAAACTCCGGTCCCGTCATTTCCGTAGGAGGAAAACGTGTTCCCATCACGGCTGGCCATCAGGATATCCAGATCACCATCCCCATCCATGTCATGGGCGAGGATGTTGTAAGCCAGAGATGAACTTTCGATATGCTGCGGCGCGGTGAAATCGATACCACCCGCCGCTGCAGGCCCGAGAGAACGCAATATCGTCACCGATGCTGGTTGCGGCAAGATGTCGAGCACATTCGTGCAGCAGACGATGTCGTCGCGACCATCTGAGTTGACATCGCAGATCTGCAGATCGAAGGGAGTCCTGGTCAACTGGGTGTCGAGCAATACATCCTGGCGATCATCAAAACCCGAGCCATTGTTGACGAGAACCGTGATGAAACCACCGCTATCGGGAGGGATGTTGGACCAACCGATCGCCACATCGACATCTCCGTCTCCGTCCAGATCACCTGCATCCACGGTACGCACCACGCCTTCGAACCCATCGGGAGCAGGGAGAGAGATGCGATTGCCGAAGGTGCCATCGCCAAATCCGGTCGCGATCACCACCTCTCCGTGGAAGCCCATCGCAACGAGGTCCAGAATCCCATCTCCATTGACATCTCCGACCTCGCAATCGCCGATGGTAATCCCCATCGGGGTCGGGATCGGGCTGGTCGGGATGAACTGCGCCGCGACCGGACCGCATGCTGAAAACAGCAGCCAGATGATCATGCACAGGGGTCCGTGAGCAGAGCCTGAAGTGGCTGAGAGGGGCACTGTGGCCTCCCTGGGTCTAAATAGACAACCCTTGAACGAATAACGTCATGCCCACGCCGATATTCCCTCTGCGAGGGCGAAAAAAAGACGGGACCCCTCTATTATCCTGGTTCCAGACGGGCATTTACAGCAATAACCCGCGAAATAATGCGGTTGCTGCTCCACTGCCACGATTCCCTCACCTGGGTGCTCCGCTAGGGACTGGTCTTACGAGCCGCCTGGCGAAACTGTCCCATGACCCACACCGAAATCTCTTTCTTGACCGCATCGGTGGTTTCGATGGTCAACTTCCCGAGCACAGTCGGCCTGGTCTGATACTCCGAAAGGGTGATAAAAACCCGATAACTCTTTCCGGCAATGACCTCCTGGATACGGGTCTCGAAAGCTCCGGAGATTCTCTCGTCCAGTCTCACCCCGGTCACTTCGAACTCCACCGTTTTGTCGCCACCGGTCACCAGTATGCTTTTCTCGATCGGCTGGCCATCAGCGAGCAATTTCCTGGTGTCCTTATCGAGGAACTTCACGTTCTGTTTCGGTTGCAGAACGATCCGATCACGATGATCTGCTTGGATGAGAATCTCGACAGTCCTCTCCACCTCATCGCTGGTGCGAACCGAGAAGAGCAACTTTTCTTTCATCAGCGCGGGCCGCTTATTTGGTCGGGCAGAGATTTGTACATCCCACTCTCGCCCCGGGATGGTCTCGGTCAGTTCACCGACGGAGATACTTGCTCCCAATCCCTTCACCTCGATGATCTCGACATCGAGTGGAGAGCCTGCCGAGAGCCTGAAGGAACCGGAAAGATCATTACCCGCCAGACCCTGCAACTTGGGATTAATGGGACGGGTCTCGAGGATCTCCAGAATCGAACCCTTGATACTCAACGAAAGTTCCGGGGTCTCCGGATCGTTCGAGAACACCTTCACGGTCTTGGTGATATTCTTACCGCGAGTTTTTTTCGAATCCAACTTGACGGTTACTATGCCCACCCCGCCGGGGAGGATCTGGTCGTCGTGATCGGCGACCGTGCACCCTCAGGTGCCGTTGACCTTCTGTATGATGAGTACTGCATTGCCGTCATTGTGGAT
>JBBWWE010000177.1:0-5648 GCA_050256595.1 Planctomycetota bacterium | reverse complement strand
TCGGGGTGCAGCCGGGTCAGGAGACTGGCGTCCTAGAGCGTCATCTTGTTTCCCACGGCGGCACCTTGCTGATGGCGATCGATTCCGAGGGAATCCTCCGCTGGGAAGTGATCGATCCGATGTTCTGGGATGAAGGGCTCTATCGAGCCATCATCGAACGCCTGCTCCTCAATTCAGGCTAACCACTGGAGGCATCTTGGGCCGCCCCTATGAAAAAGTCGTGCTGGTTTGTATCCACGGTCGTACCTGCCCTCGACAGGGCTCGAGAGAGACCTGTGAAGCACTCCGTGAAGCGGTATTCACAGCAGGACTCAAAGACAAGATCCGGGTCGTGAAATCCGGCTGTCTCGCCCAGTGCGGTCATGGACCGATGGTCGCCATCGAACCGGATGGCACCTGGTACTGCAGCGTCACTGCCGAAGATGCTCCTGAGTTGCTATCGGGGCCGCTGCTTGGCGGCCCCCCCCTCGAGAGGCTTCTGTACCACCCCGATGGGCTCGGAAAGAACGTCTCGCCACCCGATCAGTGGAAAATTCCCCCCTCAGATCAGGAATCCTAGCCTTCAACTCGCTCCAGAAGAGTGGCAAAAGAACGGCTGAAACCTACCAGAATCTGTCTACACGGCGGTCACAGAACGATATCCTCAGACATGTAGAAAGCCCTGGCTGAAATGGATCCCCCATGGCGGTGGACCCGGCCAGGCGACATCGAAGCGCCAGTGGAAACCAACTCGTGGAGTGTTCTCAATGACTCCTGAAATCAGCACGATGCGAAACATCGGCATCAGTGCCCACATCGATAGTGGAAAGACGACCCTCACCGAGAGGATCCTCTTCTACACCGATCGAATCCATGCCATCGGCGAGGTCCGGGGCAAGGACGGCCGAGGGGCCACGATGGACTCGATGGAACTCGAACGTGAGCGCGGAATCACGATTCAGTCCGCCGCCACGTACCTCGATTGGGGTGACAACCACGTCAACATTATCGACACTCCTGGGCACGTCGACTTCACGGTGGAGGTAGAACGGGCGTTACGCGTGCTGGATGGAGCCATCATGGTTCTGTGCGCGGTTTCAGGAGTCCAGAGCCAATCGATCACAGTCGACCGCCAGATGCGTCGGTATAATGTGCCGCGACTGGCATTCGTCAACAAGTGTGACCGAATCGGGGCAGATCCATTCAGGGTTTGCGACAAATTGCGTGAGAAATTGCGACTCAACGCGGTGATGTTCCAGATTCCCATCGGGCTTGAGAAGGACCACCAGGGCGTGGTCGATCTCGTCACCATGAAAGCGATCTACTTCGATGGGGATTTTGGCGAAACCGTTCGCCATGAAGAAATCCCCGAGAATCTCATCGAGGTCGCCGATGAACGCCGTGAAATCATGCTCGATGCCGTTTCCCATTACTGCGACAACTTGATGGAAGCGATACTCGAGGACAGGGTCACCGAAGAACTGATTCAGCAAGCAACTCGTAAGGGGGTCATCTCTCTTGAACTGGTCCCGGTCTACTGCGGATCCGCCTACAAGAACAAAGGTGTGCAACCGTTGATGGACTCGGTGAACGCCTACCTCCCGAGTCCAATCGATGTCGAGAACTTCGCTTCAATCCGGACAATGAAGAGGAACAAGTCCTCGTCACGAACGACCGTAACGATCCGCTGCTCAGTTATGCATTCAAACTCGAGGATGGGCCCTACGGTCAGTTGACCTACGTGAGGATCTACCAGGGGAAACTGGTCAAGGGAGAGTTTGTCTACAACGCACGCACCGGCATGAAGGTAAAAATCGGCCGTATCGTACGAATGCACGCCGATAACATGGATGAAATCAATACTGCAGAAGCCGGTGATATCGTTGCTCTCTTCGGTATCGACTGTGCTTCCGGGGACACCTTTCGGTGCAAGAACACAAATCTCATCCTATCTTCCATGCACGTGGCGGAACCGGTCATCCATCTGGCAATAAAACCCGTAGATCGTAAGGCTTCAGACAACATGTCGAAGGCGCTGCAAAGGTTCACCAAGGAGGATCCAACCTTCAGGGTCCAACTTGACCCCGTCAGCAACGAAACCATCATCTCCGGGATGGGAGAACTACACCTCGAGGTTTACGTCGAGCGGATGAAACGAGAATTCAAAGCAGAAGTGACGGTCGGCGCACCTCAGGTGGCCTTCCATGAGAGAATCAGCCAACACGTCGAGTTTGATTACACCCATAAGAAGCAGACCGGAGGGTCAGGCCAGTACGGCCGCATCATCGGTACCATGGGACCGCAACCTGAAGGCATTTTCCATTTCGAGAATCGCGTCCGCGGTGGCAACGTTCCGCGTGAATACGTCCCTTCGGTAGAAAAAGGCTTCAAGCAGTGCATGAATAAAGGACTCCTCATCGGGGCACCTGTCGACGGGCTCGAGGTGATTCTCGTCGATGGTGGCCATCATGCGGTCGACTCCTCCGACATGGCATTCCAGACGGCAGCAAGGAGTTGCTTCCGTGAGTATTACAGCAGGGGCAAACCTGAAGTGCTCGAACCTCTGATGATGGTTAGCCTGGAGGGACCCAGCGAGTATCAGGGCGACATGATCGGTACTCTTGTTCAACGACGCGGAATCCTCAAGGGCACCCACGATGAGGAAGGTCATGTCCGAATCGATGCCGAGGTCCCGCTGGCAGAGATGTTTGGATACGCCACGACATTGCGCTCAGCGACCCAGGGCAAAGCGGAATTTACCATGGAGTTCAACCGCTACGCTCCCGCTCCTCGAGGTATCCAGGAAGACCTGATCGCCTCGTACAGGAAAGAACTGGAACTGAAGAGTTAGATCTGATCGCCGCCGCTCGGCAGGACAACTGTCCCATTCAAACTCAGTCTCCGATGAAACCCTCCACCACTCTGCGAGAGCCTTGCAGGACAATCCTCTGGCTATAGAGATCGAGAGCCCGAACCCCTCCCAGTTCCTCTCCACCTCCAGCTCGACCAGGCCCTCCGTGGAGTGATGCTGGCAGAGCGACGCCCGATCCTGGTGCCTGGCTCACCATCTTTTCCGAACCGAGATAAAATCGTCCACTCCACGACCCACATCGTTTGAGCAGATCAAAAGTCCACTCCTCGCTATCGCTGTAGACTGAGGTGACCAGTGATCCATCGCCTCTGCTGTTGAGACAGGCCGCGGTGGGTGCTTCACCATCGAACGGACAGATGGTGGAAACCGGACCGAAAACCTCGAGATCATGAATCAAGTCAGCTCCACCGGCTTCCTTGGCCCTCAAGAGAGTCGGGGCAAAGAAATACCCCTTACCCGGCTGCGCTCCGTTACCGTCAACTCGCTCGCCGGAACCATGAACAAGATCAGCAACCTGTCGCAACTTCTTGACCCCATCGAGGACACTGGAAAGTTGATCCGCCGTCGCAAGGGGGCCGACATTCGTCTTGTCGTCGAAGGGAGACCCTGTAACGCGCCCGGAGAGTTCAGCGCACATCGCCTCCTCGACAGTTGCAAGTTGATGCTCTGGAACGAAAATTCTCCTCACAGCCGTGCACTTCTGACCGCTCTTCTGGGTGACCTCACGAGCCACCTCCCTGATGAAGAGGTTCCAGACCTCGGATCCCGGCTCCACGTCGGGAGCAAGGATTGCCGCATTCAGGCTGTCAGCCTCGACATTGACTGGAGTAGAGCGAGCAAGAAGGTTTTCGTGCGATCTAATTTTGAGAGCTGTATCCGCAGACCCCGTGAATGCAACCACGTCCTGGCCATGGAGATGGTCGAACAGATCTGCCACCGAACCGCAGATGAGTCCCAGAACTCCCTCCGGTAAGCAATCGGCTTCCACCACCGTTTCGATGCAACGCTCGGTGACGAGACAGGTGCTGGTGGCCGGCTTGGTGATGACAGGCATTCCCGCGAGAATCGCGGCTGCTGCCTTTTCAGCAAACCCCCAGGCAGGAAAGTTGAACGCATTGATGTGAATGGCAACACCATCACGCGAGACTCGACCATGGCGACCCCAGAAAATTGAAGAGCGGCCTAGTTGCTCACCATCGCCGTCGGGCAAAACGTGTCCGTCGCCAAGTTCTTTACCCAGTGCACCGTAGTGATAGAGCGTACCCGTTGCACCATCGATATCGAATTTCGAGTCCTTGCGGGTAGTTCCACAATTGGTCATCGAGAGTTGCAGTAGTTCTGCTCGATGTTCATGGATCGCTTTTGACATCGCGATCAGCAGTTCTCCACGCTGAGAAAATGAGAGTTCCCTCAGTGCAGACCCGCCTCTGGTACGAGCATGGTCGACGGCAGCCCGGAAGTCGATCCCGGCACTCGAGGCCTTCGCCAGCGGATCTTCTGTAGTCGGGTCGTGGAGAATCGCGTAGGGATCTGCTTCAGCAGCACACCATTTCCCCATCAGATGACTTCTCAGGATCTTCATCCTCGTCCTTCCTCCCCGATCACTTCATGAGGTCGAGTGAATTCCGGATCAGCCTATTCGAAACAGGAGGAGGACTCCACACCAGAAGATCGGACAACTGAAGTCGGCAAAGCCAGACATGGAAGAAAACACGACGAAAACTCAGGGAAGACAATCACCCAGTGAATCCTGGGTTGGATCGAGGCCATATCCAGGATAGGGATACGGGATTGTTTCTCCGCCGGCAAAGAGAAAGTTCAGAAGATTGATGGCGTCACCGATGTTAATTGTCCCATCGTCATTGGTATCTGCAGCATCGGGACAAACCGTGAACACACCCCCTGAGAACAGGTATTCGAGCAGGAAAATTGCATCCGCAATATTCACGGACTGGTCATAGGTGGCGTCACCCCTGATGAACAAAAACTGCGGCTGCTGGGAAATCGTCACCGTGCCAGGAATGAAGTAAGGTGTAACCGCGAAGCCACCTTCGATGGCATATATGTTGTTGATCGGTGGATCTCCCAGACCGTCCTTGAAGCGCAACTCGGTCACGGTTCCAAGAGGAGTACTCTGAACTACCGAATAATTCATGGTACAGAGAGTTTGATTTGCCCCTGGTGACATCGTCCTACCATCAAACGGGGGCAACGTGTCGAAGATCACGGCAAGGAACATATATGATTCGGCACCACTCTGGTTGATCTGCGAGATGATGAATTCTGGTAGAAGAGACTGGGCCTGGGTGTTCGCAATCGATATCTCCTGCAAATCGATGATCGACTCATCATATTCGACTGCGATCTGAAATCCCTGAAGCGGATCAGCATGAGTGCCCAGAACTGGGTGAATCACCGGCTGGCCGCCGAACACATCGATGTCAGCGAGTTCCATGGCGTTCCCTGGAGTTGTCACGACGATCTCATTCGGAAAAGTCTGGGAGTCACTCCCTCCGGGTCCGTCCACCGTCAGCGATAGCGTGTAGGACCCAGGTTCAAGGTATGCGTGCTCGCCCGATGCGTCATTGCTGGTGTTACCATCACCAAAATCCCACAGGCGAGTCTCCACCAGCCCGACTGTCTGGTCCTCGAAGGAGATCGTACGATCCGCAGTTGTATCATTTTCGATGAAGATCGAAAAATCTGCCTCGGGGGCCGGAGTGTTGTGGGTGTAGAACACCATTTCATCGGTGACGACAACGTAGTGCTCATTTCCAATCGCATCGAACGAGAGGTC
>JBBWWE010000176.1:0-3587 GCA_050256595.1 Planctomycetota bacterium | reverse complement strand
GACGTTCCACTCGTTCTCGCCGGAGAGTCCACCTTTGGAGGTGAAGAGTTGCAGTCTTTCATCGAGAAGGAAGGAAAAGGCCGAATCCATCATGTTGGCTGGCTCGGAGATGATGTGCTTCCGGCACTCTATTCATCGGCTCGAGCGTTGTTGTATTGCAGTTTTTACGAGGGTTTCGGGATGCCGATCCTGGAGGCGATGGGATGTGGTTGTCCCGTCGTGATCGCCGACCGCGGCGCTGCACCTGAGATCGCCGGAGGATTCGCCGAGATGTGCCAGCCGGAAGATCCACTTTCGATGGCACAGGCACTGCTTCGGGCGCTTTCGCAACAAGATTCGAACCGCACTGCGGCTCGCGAATATGCAGCCTCGTTCAGCTGGCAGCGTTGCGCGTCCGAAACACTGGAGGTGTATCGTGCTGCTCGGGAAGTTGCTGGCGCTGAGCATGACCAGTCCCAGCCGACCACCTCGCTGGAGAAGATCAGATGAGTACTCTCCGAATCATCGTGGTCGGAGGAGGCATAGTGGGGGCTGCCTGTGCCAGGAGTCTGGTCCGTCGTGGTGGCGAAGTGGAGATCATCGAAGCCGGAGATGGACCCGGATTGCACGGAGCCACCGCAGCGGGGATGGGACACATCGTGGCCAACGATGGCGAACCCGCCGGGCTTCAACTGTGCATGCTGGGTAGGAAGCTGTGGCGCGAAGACGCGCCCCCGATGACTCCGGATGATGGTTTCATCGAATCCGGCACGCTCTGGATGGCCGAAGACCAGGACAGTCTCGAGAGTCTCTCGCAAGCGGCTGGTCGGTTGGCAACTGCCGGTGTGACGGCGCATCTTCTCGAAGGCCCGGCGCTCTTCGATGCTGAACCAGCTCTGGCACGGGATCTCGTTGGTGGACTGCAGTTACCTCACGATGGGGTTCTCTATGCTCCCGCTGCCGCTGCAGCACTCGTTGACGAAGCACGCCGACACGGAGCAACGATCCGTTGCAGAACTCGAGTGACCCGGGTAGAGGAAAACCGGGTGGTGTTCTCTCACGGTGAGAGCGTGATTGCGGATGCCATAGTAATTGCTTCCGGTCTTGATGCTCTGGAGTTGTGCCCGGGCTCAGAGGATTGCGTTCCCATCCTTCCGAGAGAGGGTCACCTGGCGGTCACCACCCGGGGCACCTGTGTCATCTCGCATCATGTGGTGGAGGCCGGCTACCAGCAGGGGGCCCATGGTGAAGTGGAGGAAGCGGTTGCCTGCGCGATATTGCCCAGATCGACCGATCAACTTTGCATCGGTTCATCCCGTCGTCCCAGGAGAGCAGGCAGGATCGATTCCGACCTGATGGAGAAGATCATCCGTCGTGCGGAGCGATTCGTTCCCGGTATCTCTGGACTACCCGTGGTGCGCAAATGGACCGGAACCCGCGCTGCCAGTGCCGATGGCCGTCCTCTGATAGGACTTCTCCCGGGATCCTCCTCGGTGTGGATCGCTGCCGGTTTCGAGGGCCTGGGAATCACCCAGGCTCCTGCAGCAGCGGAACTGGTCGCTGCTTCCATATATGGCGAGGAGCCCGCCATCGACCCTTCCCCGTGGGATCCAGGCCGGAATTGATCGATCCTTGATCCCGATCACCATCGGTGCAGGATGCCCTCGAAGCGTCATTCTTCGGTGGGAGGCTGCAAGTTGCAGATCAGGGTGACCGGAGTCGATCTGGAGTTGCACAACTGCACTACCAGAATTCCATTTCGTTTTGGGATCCATACCCTGACGGAAGCTCCGATGGCGGTGGTGTCTCTCACCGCCGAGACATCCGATGGAACCGCTCTGGCTGGTTGGTCATCGGAACTGCTGGTTCCTCGCTGGTTCGAGAAGGACCCCGATCGAACTGTAGAAGATGATATCCGCAGCCTCATCGACAGCATCGGGAGTGCCGGTGAGATCCTCACCGATGGAACCCTGGCCAGTGTCTTCGATCACTACTGGAGGATGCTCGAGGCACGTGTTCTTTGCGTTCCGGTCGATGCGCCCGATCGCCTCACTCGTGGATTCGGATGTGCCATATGGGAGCGTGCGATGATGGATGCTACCTGCAGAGGAGTAGGGCTCCCCTTCATCGAGGCTCTCGATTGCGACCTGTTCAGGATCGATCCCGCGAGATTTTACCCGCAACTCACTGACTGGCAATTCTCGCCAGCGCCCGTACCTGAAAAACTGGCTGTTCGCCACACGGTGGGTCTACTCGATGAACTGGAGACCCGATCACAAGATGCTCCTGAGGATGGATTGCCAGTGACGCTCGTCGAGGATATCCAGAGACATGGGTTGCGCTGGTTCAAGGTCAAGGTGGGCGGGGATCCCGAGCAGGATCTGGAACGACTCGAGCGGATTGCATCGATTCTCTCGCGCGAGGCGGATCCTGAATTTCGAGTGACCCTGGATGGCAATGAACAGTATCCAGACCCGGATCTGCTTGCTGGAGTGCTTGCCCAACTGGGTCACGATTCTGTCGGAAAGGATTTCGTCTCCAGGATTGTCTGTATCGAGCAGCCGGTTCCCCGATCACGGACCTTCGATGAGGATGCGGCTCCTGCTCTGCTCGATGCCATCGCCCCGGTGATCATCGATGAGGCAGATCATGGCCCGGAAGCATTCCCCGAGGCGTTACGGCTCGGTTATCGCGGAGTTTCCACCAAGAACTGCAAGGGGGTTTCTCGATCGATCGCTCATCAGGGGATCTGTGATCTTCACGATGGAGACTGCTTCATCAGCGCAGAGGATTTGACCAATTTGCCTCCGTGGGGACTCCACCAGGATCTGCTGACGGTAGCTGCGCTCGGATTACATCATGTCGAGCGAAATGGGCATCACTACTTCCGGGGTCTCGATCATTTGCCCGAGCCGGAAGTGAGAGAACTTCTGAACCAGCACCCGGATCTCTATCGTCCCTTTGGAAACTCGGGAGAACTCATCATCGAAGACGGGAATCTGGCCATCGGTTCTCTCGACTGCGAGGGGTATGGTTGCACCATCGAACCGACTCCCGAAGCCAGAAGTCGCTACCGGGAGGATCAAACCGGAGAGAATGGATGAAGATCGTATCCCCAAACCGTTATCGAGATGCCGACGCCTTCCGCACTCGCTGGAAGGAGATCGCTCCTGAACTCGATCTCGATGACGAGGTCGAGGTACCAGGGCCACTGGGGTCTGCCATCGAAAAGGGAGGCTGGTCGCTGTCGAATCGTTTTGCCGTTCACCCGATGGAAGGCTGGGATGCAAAGTCCGATGGCTTTCCCTCCGAAGATACATTGCGTCGCTGGCGACGTTTCGGCGAAAGCGGTGCCGCGCTGATCTGGGGTGGTGAGGCGTTTGCGGTACGTGAGGATGGGCGTGCCAATCCGAATCAGCTCTTTCACCGTGATCGCGACAGCACCTGTCGCGCCCTGGAAGCCCTTCGGTCTGCTCTCGCAGAGGGTCATTCAGCGATAGGGGATGAGGCACCGCAGAAATCAATCACCGGATTACAATTGACGCACTCGGGAAGGTGGTCGCGCCCGAACCGAGATGGAGCTGCTCCGCGCATCGCCTTCGAGCATC
>JBBWWE010000175.1:0-6121 GCA_050256595.1 Planctomycetota bacterium | reverse complement strand
CTGGTGCTCACCGGTCTTGTACTTCTCGGCTGGATCATCGCTTCACTGTGGATTCCCAATCAGTCTCCTGAAGTCACCAAAAACCCACAACCTGAGGTGATCACACCAAGCAAGTCTCCTGCTGGTGCCCGATCACGCATCGGAAGTCATCCAGGTAAACCATCTTCTCTCGACGCACTCTCTGCGCAATTGCTGAGTACCCGAAAAAAGATCGATGAATACTTCCTGAAAACCCAATGGGATGCTGCCATGGATGCTTCTACAGCACATCGCGTGGGCAGGGCCAGAGATGAACTGGAAGCCCTTTTATCAAGCCTGGGCCCCGAGCATGTACCCCTTCTGATCGGACTGCTGGAAGAAGAACCGGACTTCGTCAATCGTAGGTTCTTGCTGCGAGCGCTCGGAAGAATCGGAAGTGACGAGGCGCTCGCAGGATTGGTGGAACACTACTGGTGGTGCGCCCAGGAACAAAAAGAGAGCGAAGTGAAGTACACCATCGATGCCCTGGCTTTTGCGGACACCGAGCGCTCCTTCGAGATCCTGAGAGAGTACGCCCTGTCCGAGGATACGATCACCCATCGTTATCGCTTTGTTGGGGCATTGGCCGAGGGATCACGATCAGCAGATGCCATCGACATCTATTCCCAACTTCTGAAGGATGACTCTCATTTCCGGGTTCGTCAGCGAGCTGCCTACGGGCTCAAGGTTTCGGGGAGCCTGTCGCAGATATCATCGATCGAGAACGCACTCCAGTCGGAGATGAACCCTTACGTACGACAGTCGATTCTCGGTGCCATCGGCGGGATCCGGGATGTGCACTCGATCCCCCTGGTGAGCAGAATTCTCCAACAAGACCAGGTTCTTTCCACCCGCCTCTCCGCGATCAGAACTCTGCTCAGAATCGAGGGCACAGCGGCCATCGAGGCGCTTCAGGCCGCTCTCAACGATACATCCCAGCCTCAGCGGGTCCGGGATGAGGCCCAACGAGCACTGGGAAAACTGGGTGTTAGCGGGTAGCCCTCCATCCCCCCGCTTGAGACCGGTCAGGACCGATGCCACGATTCTCTTAACGACAGTGAACTTCGGCGATACTGCCGACTCTCATAAAGGAACGACAAGAACCAGGAAACGACCGATGGCTTTATCGAGCAAGACGACTGGACCGATTCGAACAGCCGGTTTCATCGTCACCATCGTCATCTTGTCTCTTTCCTTCGGCTGCCAACCCACATCTCGCCCTGCCTTGATCTCAGCACGCATCGAGGGAACCCTCGATGACGGAATTGGTAATGGTGATCAAATCATCCTGGTCCTCGACTCGCCGGTAACACTGAGCGGTCATCCACGAACGGGGCTCACGTTCACGCCACCGGGAACCGTTCCCAACAGGGACTACTTGGTCAAGACAGGGTCAACACGAAACGAATTGGTCATCGACATCGAATCAGGTTTCGAAGATCTGGTCGTCGCAGGAACTTCCAGTTCGGGTACCTCCACCTCGATCTCATTGGATCTTGGCTCAGTCGGGTTGATGACGGATGATGGAAAACCGCTTTCAGGTCTCATCGGTCCGGTGGATCTGGAACCTCCACCTCCTGATCCTGCGCTGCTCATCGATGCCCGCTGGATCGATTCCGACCAGAGTTCAACCGTCAACCAGGAGGATCTGTTACTGTTGAGATGGGATCAGCCGGTGCAACTATCCGAGCAGATAAAAGCCAGAGAACTGGAGATCTCGCTAAACCTGGTCCGCCTCACGGTGGAAGGAGATCGACTCGGTTCAGCCAGGTCTCCCGCTCGGTTTCTCGATGGCCCACTGTCTCGAGAAACCAGGATACTGCTCGGCAGCGCACCTCAACTCACCGTCGATGGGGTCCACAATCCTGTGCGATCACGTTACGAGGGTTCTTCCAGTGGACTCGCCATCGGAGCCACCTCCATCTTGCCCACCAATACTCTCGTCACACAGCAGGGTGTAGGTGTCGCCTCTTCCAACGTGATCGATATCGAAGGTGAATGTGATCCATGGCAGGAGTTGCCGCTGCCCGCTGGCCTTCCTGCTCTGGAGGGACATACCCTCACTCACCTTCCCGGAGGACGGGTCCTGGTGACTGGGGGGCGCCTCTCGCGCCCGGGGGGCAGGTATCGCGTGATTGCAGACGCGTGGATCCTGGATCCCCAGGGTGAACATCTCGGGCCCATCCCTATGCATGCTCCTCGCAGGGGTCATACCGCAACCCTTCTTCCGGGTGAAGATGGCATCCTCGATACAGAGGACGATTTTGTCCTGCTGACTGGAGGTCGGGATGGATCTCATGCACGCGACGATTCAGAAGTGCTGTTTCTTTCTTCGATCCCGGCTGAATTCATCCCGGTAGAAACGGAGACGGCACCCACTCCTCGCTTTGAACACACCGCTCACCAGATAGGAGATGAAAACTCTCTGATTCTGGTCGGAGGACGACTCGACGACAGACTCAACGGTGTCATCGAACTTCTCGAGCTGCACGTGACAAAATCCGAAGAAGGAATCAAGGCTCTTGCCACGGCAAGTACTCTGGGACAATTGAAATTTCCGAGGCACCAGCACGCCTCGCTTCTCTTCCAGGACTCGGAACAACCACTGTTGCTGATCTATGGTGGCTTTGGCGGCTCACTCGGTACTCCACACGTGCCACTCACTGCAGAAAGCTGTCGGGTTCTCGACGCACCAGAAGCATTCAGGATCCGGACCAGTCCTGGATACGCACATCCTTTATTGCTCGCTCCGGGAGCTGATCTGCCAGGACCCCGGCGTGGCTTACACATGATCTCGCTCGACGATCCCACCGGCCAGAAAAACAGAGCCCTGCTGGTAGGAGGGACCAGAAGAGAGGCGACCACGGATGCTTTTTCTCCGACTCACATCACTGAATGCAGAACCGGCTACGCCGTTCAAGCGGAAGATCTGGGAAGAGGTCGGATTCGACTGCAGTGGACTCCCGCAGGACGGCTACCGGTGGAGATGTTCCAGTCCTCGATCGCCGTGATACCCGGAGGCAGAATCCTCATCGTGGGTGGTCTGGAAAAGGAAGGACGTCCCACTTCCGAGGCTGCCATCTTTGATCCTGTTTCTGGCATCCTGGAGAGGGTTTGCAAGGCAATGTCCATTCCAGGAGATGACTCGGGACCACTGATGGGTTCACGAGCGGTATCTCTCTGGGGAGGTGCCATGATCCTCGGAACTTCTCCCGATCATCAGATCAGCCGAGCGATCCTATTCCAGTTGGGAAATTGAAGTCCGACCCATCCGCACTATCCAGGAGAACTCACTCGGAATTAGCGGCCGGGGCTTCGCCTGAGTAACTGACCAGCACCACCGCAAGATCCCAGTTATCGGAGCCTTGCTGGGCTCTTTTGGTATTCTTGGTGAGTACCAGTTTCTCGAAACCAAGGTGTGGTGCTCGAGCCCGTATTCTCTCCAGAAATACGATGTGATCCCTCAGTGACTTGATACCAAAGGTCGCGCCATAGGTATGCTTGGTCAAGCCTCCGATCGGTTGAGCCTTGTCGGTACTCGAACTGATGATCTCGGGCTTTGCAGCCGAATTACTCATGTCCTTGATGATCGAAGCGATGATGGTGCTGGTCTTGCTCGCGTTTCTCTTGCTCTCTTCTCGTCGACGATGATCGAGGACCACTTCCTTGCTTTCAGCACTACCGAGCAACTCCTTCAACTCGCTAAAGTTACGAGCCTCGGTCTCGGTCGCCCTGCGGTACTCTTGCGCTTCACTCTGGATCCACCAGCCCCATGCCCCAAAAACCGCAGAACATAGAAACAGGGTCAGGAGAAGAATCTGAGTCAGGTCACTGGTTTCTTTCTTGGATGACATCTTCAATTCCTTCCCGGCACTTCGGTGATGGAACTCTTGAACTTCAATTCCAATGAGACTTTTTTCTTATCACCTGAAGTCGTAACGGTTTCTTCCACTGAGAAAAACTTCGACCTTTGCTCTAGCGAGGAGACCGCCCTCTCCGCAGCGCTTGCATCAGGAACAAAAAACACAACCGTTGATTTTCCGTCCTTCTTCTTGAGACCCTTGAAATCGAACTTCGCCCACTCCGGGTAGACCTTGGGATTTGCGGCAGCGATTCCCTTTGATACATCATCGAGCAACTCCAGGCCTGGAAGAAACTGGGCCACCTTTGCCCTGCTCCTGCCTGAAGATCCACCTTTTAGTTCGTTCAGGCGTGCCCGCGCACTTCTCAGGTAATTCGCATTTTTCGAACGCGGAGCGACCTCGAATCGCGCCATGTAAACCTCTGATATGTTGGCGCGAACGGTTTCGTATTCCTGGCGTCGGAACTGTTTCTCGCGGTGATTCGAAACGAGCCAACTGACCGAGATGAAACACAGGACCAACCCCAGAAGAAGAAGGCTAGGTAGTAGTTTCGAGAAGCGCCGTTCGTAGCGGTGCTCCTCTTTGCGCAAATCAAAGGTCGTGAGACCCTGTCCTGCCGACTGAAGAGCAAGCCCGAGCGCGACTGCCCCGCTGTTGTTACACCGATCCACCTTGTCCAGAGCAAGTTGCGAGTTGATCCCATCGCATACCCTCAGTTGTTGGGCAGGAACCTCATATTCTTCTGACAGGCGATCAGCAATCCCCAGATCAGCAGCGGCTCCTCCGGAAACAACGATTCGATCGAGTGGAGATCGCATCAAAATCCCCGCAAAAGTGCGATCGATCTCGGTGAAGAGTCTGTCGATCACCTCGTCAGGATTCGCTGGAGGCAGCGACGGGGCGGTCGTTAACTCTTCATTGAGTTTCGCGAACTCATCATCCGAAACGACGGCAATGGACATTTCCTCGACAGCATCAGCCTCTTGTTCCTGTTCTGATTCCTCGAAGAGACTGGCGAATTCTCCCGCAGCCTCGGTTTCGTCTTGTGGCTGTTCGGCTGAGGTGGTCTCGCCGCCGGTAGTCAGCGCTGGAACCGTTGTGGGTTGAAGGTGATTGGAGGTGGATCGAATCCTGGTGATACGACTCTCTTCCAGCAACACAAAGGTGGTATGACCTGCTTCCATACCAATCAAAAGAGTACGCCCTCCTCTGAGATCGGGCCTGGCGACATACAAGGAAGTAGCAAGAGCCGTCGCGTCAATCTCGATCTGTACCGGATCTATGTCAGCATTCTGCAGCATTTCCAGGTGAACACCGACCGTAGTCTTTGGCACGGCACTGATCAGCAACCGGCTCGTGTCATCGGACTCCGAACATTTGATGTACTCGATGATGAGATCGTCGATGGACACGGAAGGGATGTGCCCTTCACTCTCATAGCGAATCGTTTTCGCTATGATTTCGTCTTTGGTGAAGGGTACCGAAATCTCCCGAAGGGTTGTCATGCGCGTAGGTATGGAGGTAACTATCTCCGCACCCTGCTTCACAGCATCTGCCAGGGTCGCCTGAAGAATCTCGGTGAGGGAGGAGACTCGCTCCTCGGCAGTTTCACCGACGATCCGATCCTCGATGTAATCGATGATGGAAGTCTGTTTCGAGGTGGATTCAACCACCACGATACAAACTTCTGCTCCATCGATCTCGATACCTGCGTGCAGGGCCACGACAGGACTCCTCTCGAAAGGACCTCTGGGATTGGGCTAGGGCTGCTGGGGTTGGCCGCCCTGGCCTCGGGCTCGATTCAATTCTTCGAGACGGCGGAGAGCCCCCTGGGGATCTGCTTGCAGATCGATGCCGAGGGTCGCTTCCACCTGTTTTCTGGATTCTTCATCGGTAACGCGAGTTGCACCGCGCCTCTGCAGTCCAGGAGTAACTTTGGCTCCGGGAGATACCGCCCTACTTTTGGTCGTCGGGGTCGTACCGCCTGCAGCTTTTCCCCTCACCGCACCACGAGTGCTGGGGACACCAGGACGAACGGCACCGGTAGTCGGACGCCTTGTGGCTGAGGTTGCAGCAGAAGTAGTCCTCGGAGTCTTCGCTTCTGTACCAGGGATCTCTCTGCCATTTCCGCCACGGATGGAACCCCTGACATCGCCGGGGATGGCCAGTTTGCTCGGTGCCTTAAGAGATGGGGTTCCGCCACCGAGAAGTTCCACCTCTTCGGGGCTGAATCCTCGCAA
>JBBWWE010000174.1:0-4810 GCA_050256595.1 Planctomycetota bacterium | reverse complement strand
ACGGAGTGAATCATGTCGTACTTGGTGATGATACGAAGCCCATCCGCTGTCTTCACCAGCACCGCAGCGGATGGATGGCTCGCCAGCATTCCGAAGATGGCATCTGCGGTGGCGCCCTCTTCGATCACGGGGAACGGATCTTCCATGATCTCAGAGATATGTCGTCCCAGTTCGCTCTCCCCCATCAACATCTGTTCGATGATCAGGGCTTCCCTGACGCTACCCACGGGAATGCCATCGGCCAGGACCGGAATCTGACTGACTTCATGGGATCTCATCAACTCGACCGCCTCGCGAATCTCATCAGTGGGTGAAACAGAGATCAGTGGCTGCTCTCTGGTGCCTCTGCGATCGAGAATCTCACCGGCGGTCAAACTCAGCGAACTCTCCATCAGACCGTTTCTCCTCAGCCAGTCCTCGTCGTAAACCTTGCTCAGGTACCGCTCTCCGGTATCCGGAATCAGAACCACCATCAGATCATCGGGACCCATCTTCTGGGCCGCTTCGAGGGCCGCGCAAATCGCGGTTCCGGCAGAGGATCCACTCAGTATCCCCTCCTCACGGGCGAGTTTCTGGGCCATGGAAAAAGCCTCGATGTCCCCGACCTGGATCACCTGATCGATCACTGAAAAATCGATGGTCTCGGGAATCATGTCTTCGCCGATCCCCTCGGTCTTGTAGGAGCTTGCCTCGGAGAGCACACCGGTATCGAAGTACTCCTTGTAGAGAGAGCCAACCGGATCTCCTCCGATCACTATCACCTCAGGATTTTTCTCTTTGAGATACTTGCCGATGCCACTGATGGTTCCACCGGTCCCCATTCCTGCCACGAAATGAGTGACCTTCCCCTCGGTGTCCTCCCAGATCTCCGGGCCGGTGAACGTGTAATGAGCATCAGGATTCCACTCGTTGGAGTATTGATTGGGATAGAACGCGTTCTCGGTCTTGTCGGAAATCCTCTGGGCCACCGAGTAATAGGAGCGAGGATCATCCGGTTCCACAGCTGTCGGACAGATGATCACTTCAGCACCGAAAGCGCGAAGTAACTTTGATTTTTCCTCGGCAACCTTATCCGGCATGGTGAAAACTGCTTTGTACCCTCGCACACAGGCAATCAGTGCAAGTCCGAGACCAGTATTGCCACTGGTACACTCGACGATGGTTCCACCCGGTTTGAGAGAGCCATCTCGTTCGGCAGCATCGATCATGTGAATCGCAATGCGATCCTTGACACTGCCTCCCGGGTTAAATGCTTCCACTTTTGCTACCATGGTGCCCTGGATTCCCCGCGTGATTCGGTTCATCCGCACCAGAGGAGTGTTTCCGATCGTATCGAGGATGTGATCGTGAATTCTCATGTCGTCACTTTCTCGCCATGGAGCATCTGCCTATCGATTCGCGCTGCCCGGATCCCGCTCGGTGATCTCTCGGAGAAATGATAATGGCGAAGAGGTCCGGAACCACGAATCCCCGCCGAAATCCTTCGATCCGCCCCCTTGGCCCTCTGCGACTGATCCTCTAGGCTCCCCCCTCGGATCCTCGTTTATCGAGCAGGATCCTGGAAGGTTACCGGAGAAACCGTTGAGCTCCATCACCACCATCCGAGAATCTGATCCGGCGGCCCTCGCTGGCAGATTACGTCAAGATCTGCTCGACCATCTCCAGCCAGAGGATTTGATCTGTATCCCCACCGGCCGATCTCCTGAAGTGCTCTACCAGCTCGTCGAGGATGATCCGGATTCGACCCGGCTGTGGCAACAACTCCGATATTTGCAACTCGATGAGTACATCTCCCCTCCTTCTGAAACCGAAAGTTTCCGGGAATCGCTCCACCGACAGGTTTTTGAACCGCTCAAGATCTCCCCTGACCGAATCCACCCCATCGAAAAGACGACAGATTACGAAGCGGAAGCACACCGACTCGATACCCTCTTCGATGAGATCGGACCTCCACGTGCCGTCATACTTGGACTCGGTTCCAATGGTCACATCGCTTTCAACGAACCCTGCGATGCACATCGATCGGGATATCATGTTGTCGATCTGAGCCCGATGACCATCGAGGACAACTTTCCTGATTCCGATCTCGAGAAGATGCAGGCCATCACTATCGGTCTCGATCAAATATTGCGCGCCCACCGCATCTATCTGCTGGTTCCACAGCAGGAAAAAGCGGGGATCCTCGATCGGTGCCTGTCTGAACCACACGATCCTCAGATTCCTGCCTCGATACTGCACCAACACCCAGAGGTGCACGTCTACCGCCACTGAGGGGTTTCAGATCCCTTCACTGCGGTTACCATCCGCTCGTTGGATGAAAAATGAAAGGGTGATGGAATGATGCCTCTGACGCTTCTGTGTGCCTGTTTCCTTTCGATGGTGAACTCTCCGCTCGACGTGGTCGATCCGGTCGGTGGAGAGGGAGATCGAGGAGTCCTCTCCTTTCGAATCGAGGATCAAGCTGGGAATACAGTTCCCGGTCGCCTCACCTTCCGTAACGTCGATGGATCGACACCGAAACTATTCTCGAATCGCAACGCAAAGCCGCACGATCTTGCCATCCGTGCTGATGTGATCTGCACTTTGTCAGGGGCCGCTTCCATCACCATGCCCACGGGAAACTGGCAGATATACGCCAGCCGCGGCCCCGAGTGGAGCATTCAGAAACATCAAATCACCATCGAAAACGATCAGAGCATCTCCGTCACTTTCTCTCTGGAACACCAGGTCGACACACGCGGCTGGGCGGCAGCGGATTACCACCTCCACACCCTGACCCACTCCGGACACGGCGACAGCAACATGCCCGAACGCATCATCAGCATCGCCAGCGAAGCACTGGAGGTGGGTGTCGCTACCGACCACAACGTTCATACGGACTACTCCGACATCATCTCCGAACTCGGTGCCCAGGATGAATTCCAGGGAATCGTCGGTAATGAGATCTCTGTTCCGTTGGGCCACTTCAATGCATTTCCGCTGGCACCCTGGGCCAATGTCCTCGACCGCAACGCAAGCGATGGCCCCGTACTGTTCAGGTCAGTTCGCGCCAATGGTGACGATTCAGGAATCGTACCGGTGATCCAGGTCAATCATCCTCGCTGGGATGGCATCGACTACTTCCGCGTTGCCGGCCTCGACCCCATCACCGGGCAGTCGGTGGAAAAGAACTGGTCGGTCGACTTCGACAGCGTTGAAATCTTCAACGAGAACGCCGGCTGGGGTTACTACGATGCCAACGATACCGACAAGAAGGTCGGATCGAGTCGCCACTGGGTCCTCCAGGACTGGCACAACCTGCTCAATCACGGTGCCCGCACCACTGCAGTCGGAAACTCCGATAGTCACACCGTTTCAGCGAACCTGGCCGGCTGGCCCCGCAACTACTTCCCTTCATCGAGTGATCTCCCGGCCGAGATCTCGGCTCAGGAGGTGTGCGATACCGTCAAGCAGGGCCAGATCTTCACCACCTTTGGTCCCTTCGTCACCTTTACCGTCGACGGTGCCTCGATGGGTCAGACGGTCACGGCGAAGCGCGCTGCGGTTGTTCTGAAAACAAAGGTGCAAGCGGCGGACTGGATCGATGTGGATCGGGTCCTCGTCATCGTCGATGGAGACATCGTCGAGACGATTCCGGTTCCGCAGCATCGCGACATCGTTCGTCTCATCGACTCGCGTAAAATCCCCGTGCGTACCGATGGTTGGATTTCACTTCGAGTGGAAGGCGACGACAGCCTCGATCCGATCGTTCCCGGGTCTAAACGCCCGATCCTGCCCATCGCCATCACCAATCCGGTGTTTGTCGACGCCGATGGGGACGGCAAGTACACCCCTCCGGTGGAGGTGGCTCGGCTGTGGCTGGAGGGATACAGCGGCAACGAAATTGCCCTGCACGCCGAGTGGCAAGCACGACAACCCAACCAGCGAGCCGCGATGCTAATGGCGAGCACCGTCGACAGTGAAACCAGCCGTACTCTGGCCCGCTGGGGCATCCACGATCCGTCCAGACTGGTGCAACTCAGCGCCTGCCGCATGATCGAGGCGATCGGTTGCGCCGACGATGAAAAAATCAACCAGCGACTCCTCTCGATGGCAACGAACGTCGATGCAGATCCCTGGCAAAGGACCGTCGCTCTCCGGGCACTACCGCGCCAGGATGCTGGAGAGATCATTGCTGACATGCTGCGAACCTCTGGCATGCAGGCTTTTGGCGCTCACTCGGCACAGATCACCCAACTGCTGCCGGGGCACTGGGTGATGAAATGGAGTGCCACCGATCCCTTCGCCGGACACGGCGAGAGTGGATTGAGGAAGATCCTGGCGCTGCCCGCGACCGATCGGCCGATCCTGCGTGAGGTGCTGGCAGCAGAATCCGGCATCGTCGATCTGCAGAAGTATGGCTCCAAGCATGGCCTCAACGAGAACTGTGTCATCGTTCTCCAATGCGTCCTGTATAGCCCTGATGATCGTGAAGTGACCATCGCGGTCGGTTCCGATGACGGTTGCATCGTCAAGGTGGGAAACCAGATTCTGGTCGAGGATTTCGCCCAGCAGGGGGTCGACCCGATGCGCCACCTGGTGCGGGCTTCCCTTCAACGTGGCTCCAACTCGGTGGAGTTTCTGGTCGAAAATGGGGGCGGTGGATACGGCGCTTCGATGCGCATCCTCGATGATGAAATCAGGATTGCTCAGGTGGGAGCTCCTCAGAGGTCTCAAAGTTCACGCATCGATCCACGACAACGAATCACCTCCGACATGGCGGGAATCGGAGCTGCGGCACGCCTCTTTTTCCTCGACGAGGGACACTGGC
>JBBWWE010000173.1:0-2993 GCA_050256595.1 Planctomycetota bacterium | reverse complement strand
CTACGGGCGTGTCTCCGTTGCCGAGATCAAGGATCCGGTTTCCGGGGATGTTCTCGTCGAGGTCAACGGGGTGATCAACTGATGCAAAGTCTCAGGGAAGATACCACTCCCGGGGATGAGTACGTGAATCCGATTTTCGTGATGGTGGAATCCGGCGCACGAGGAAGCGTCACCCAGATTCGACAACTCGCCGGGATGCGCGGACTGATGGCGAAACCATCCGGAGAGATCATCGAGACTCCCATCAAGGCGTCTTTCCGCGAGGGACTGCGAGTTCTGGAGTATTTCTCCTCGACCCACGGTGCGCGTAAGGGGCTGGCTGACACCGCCCTGAAGACCGCTGACTCCGGTTACCTGACGCGGAAACTTGCTGATGTGGCCCAGAACGTTGTCGTCAACGGCCACGATTGTGGAACCAAGAACGGCATCGCCAAGAAGGCGATGAAGCGTGGTGACAAGGAGGCAATTGAGCTCTGGGCACGTGTCTACGGGCGTGTCTCCGTTGCCGAGATCAAGGATCCGGTTTCCGGGGATGTTCTCGTCGAGGTCAACGGGGTGATCAACAAAGAGACGGCTCACAGGATTCAGGATCTTGGACATGACAAGATCCTCGTTCGTAGTCCTCTCTCCTGCGATAGCCCGCTCGGTTGTTGTGCCCTTTGCTATGGAATGGATCTCTCTACCGGAATCCTGGTCGAGCAGGGAGTTGCGGTGGGAATCGTGGCTGCCCAATCGATCGGTGAACCGGGAACCCAGTTGACGATGCGTACCTTCCACATCGGAGGTGTGGCATCGAAAGCGGTTCAGGAACCAAACATCCGAGCCAGCCAGGCAGGTACTGTAGAGTTTCGTGGGATCACTGCTGTTCCCAACAAGGATGGGAAGAATGTGGTTCTCAGTCGACGGGGAGTACTGGCGGTAGTCAAGGATGGCAAGGATCTGGAGAGTCACGAGTTGCAAATCGGAGCTATTCTCGACACGGAAGATGGTGCCGCGGTTCGTAAGGGAACGGCTCTCTACCAGTGGGATCCCCACTCCCAGTCGATCCTCGCTGATGTCAAGGGTTACGCTCACTACGAGGACGTCGTCGAAGGGGCAACCCTCAAGATCGAGAAAGATCCGGTTTCAAACCAGGACCGGAGAATCATCCTCGAGCACAAGGGTGAGTTGCATCCGCAAATCATCATCCGGACCAAAGCAAAGAAAAACAGCGGCGAGATCGTTGCTGCCTACCCGATTCCTGAGCGTGCCTTCATCCAGGTTACGGACGCGCAAAAAGTCGCACCTGGTGACCTGCTGGCCAAATCTCCCAGAGAGATCACTGGAACCCAGGACATCACAGGGGGATTGCCTCGAGTTACCGAGATCTTCGAGGTTCGCAAGCCCAAGAATCCTGCGGTGATCGCGGAGGTGGATGGCACCATCGAGATGGGTGAAAAGAAGCGTGGCAAGGCGATTATCAACGTCGTTGATGAAGACGGCGAGATCCTCGCCGAACATGTGGTGCCACCCGGGAAGCACTTCAGGGTTACCAAGGGTGACGTTGTGATTCACGGTCAACCGCTCACCGATGGAGACAAGGTGCCCAAGGACATCCTCCGGGTTGAAGGTGTCGCCGAGGTACAGCGCTATCTCATCGAAGAGGTTCAAGGCGTGTATCTCTCCCAGAATGTGACCATCAACGATAAGCATATCGAGACGATCATCTGTCAGATGATGAGGAACGTGAAAGTGGTCGAGCCAGGAGACAGCAACATGTTGCCGGACACGGTCATCGATCGTCACCGATTCCGTGACCTCTGTGATAGATTGGTGGAGGAAGGAAAGATGCCTGCCACCGCAGAACCGATACTGCAGGGCATCACCAAAGCTGCAGTGCAATCCGATAGTTTCATCTCCGCGGCTAGTTTCCAGGAGACCACCAAGGTTCTTACCGAGGCAGCACTCAGCGGCAAGAAAGACAACCTGGTCGGGTTGAAGGAAAACGTGATCATGGGTCACATGATCCCGGCGGGGACGGGGTATCGTCAATATTTCGACAAGGGTGTGAGGAAACTCGCAGAACCTCCATCCGTTGTGAGGAAATCCAGGGAATCGGTGCTCATCGGCAAGCAGCCTGCCGCAAAAAAACCCCCATCGGATCCATTGAGAGATTTCCTGATGGGGAGTTCGGGTTCCGGTTTGACAGAACAAAGTTCGACCCCAGAAGAGACGGTTGCGGATCCGGTCAACGAAGAGGTGCCAGTGGATGAGAATGCCGCTGACGAGGTGTTGACCGAAGATGTGACTCCAGATGCCCCAGAAGAGACGGTTGCCGATCCGGTCAACGAAGAGGTGCCAGTGTATGAGAATGCCGCTGACGAGGTAGTGACCGAAGATGTGACCCCAGATGCCCCAGAAGAGGCCCCTCCGACCGATGATACCCCACCTGTTGAGTTTGAAGATGAATCAGAGGAACCTCCAAAATCAGAAGATGAAGGTCACTAATAACGATAGAATGCCGGGCCGCACTCGGTGAGGATTCCGGGTCAGTTTCAGTTTGAGGAGAAAACTACAAAGTATGCCAACGATCAATCAGCTGGTTCGAAAAGGTCGTAAGAAGCCAAAGAAGAAGAGCAAGTCTCCGGTTCTGGATTCTTGCCCTCAGCGTCGTGGGGTGTGTCTACAGGTGAAGACCATGACTCCCAAGAAGCCAAACTCCGCGCTGCGGAAAGTGGCTCGTGTACGACTTTCAAACGGCAAAGAGATCACTGCATACATCGGTGGTGAGGGACATAACCTCCAGGAACACTCCATTGTACTTGTGCGTGGTGGCAGGGTGCGTGACCTGCCCGGTGTCCGCTACCACGTTGTTCGAGGTACCCTCGATTGCTCGGGGGTGGACGATCGTAAGCAGAGCCGTTCCAAGTACGGTAAGAAGCAGAAGTAAATCGGGGGCGAAGCTTGGGAAAACGTAAGACTAAGATTGTTAAGCAGAAGTTCCGCTCTACCCA